>NZ_JBHTRF010000047.1:0-35834 GCF_042796115.1 Kitasatospora sp. NPDC056446
GCGACGGGGGGTGCGGCGGCGGGGGCACGGCGGGCCGGGCCGACGTCAGCCCTGGCAGAGGCTCCGGCTGTAGTCGAAGGTCGCGGCGGCCTGCGAGTACTGCCACTGCGGGGCGAGCAGCCGCTCGTCGAGCTGGGCCGCCGCGCCTCGGTCCTCGACGACGTAGCCGAAGTCCTGCAGCCAGGCCGGGTAGAGGTTCTTGGAGCCGATGAAGAAGGCGGATCCGTCGACCGACACCAGCTTGTGGTGCAGGGCGTACGGGTGGCCGTCGGCCCAGGTCGGGGTCGCGGCGGCGCGGAACGGGGCGAGCTGGAGGGTGCGGCACATCGTCGCCTTCGCCTGCGCCGGGTCGCCGAGGCGGGCGGTGAGGCGGGCGGCCAGGGTGTCGCTGATCTCGTTCAGCGACTTGATCTGGGAGTAGCCGCCGCTGCCGACCGTGCCCCGGTTGCCGGGGTCGCTGACCACGATGCGGACCTTCACGCCCTCGGCCATCCGGGCCGCGAGCAGGTCGAAGAGCCGCACGTCGTAGCGGGGCAGCGGCGGGCAGGTGCCGGTCACGTCCTGCTGGGAGATGTCGATCCGGCTGCCGGCGCCCGCGATCAGCGCGCGCAGGGCGGCCTCCTCCGGGTTGACCGTCTCGTAGTCGCGGTCGCCGTTGGTGTTGTCGTGCAGGCCGATCGGTCCGCAGGTGAGGTCGCCGGGGGTGGCGACCGGCTCCGGGCGGTAGCCGGAGGCCGGGTCGCGGTCGCGGATCCCGACGCCGAGGCCGCCGACGGCGATCACCGGCACCGAGCCGGTGGCGGGCACCCGGTCGGCCGGCGGGTTGAGGCGCCGCTCCAGGTCGGGGGTGCAGGCGGCGCCCCGGGTGGAGGCGAACCAGGCCGCCGAGAACGTGCCGGTGTTGCGGCAGGTCCAGTCCCACAGGGTGTCCAGGTAGGCGCCGGCCGAGGCGGCGGCCGGACCGTTCAGCGCCAGGTCGACGTCGGTGACCGGGTGGGCGGTGTCGAGGTAGTCGTTCTTCCAGTTGTTGATCCCGCCGGTGACCACGCTCTGCCCGTCGACGACCAGCAGCTTGGAGTGGTTCCAGGAGAACGCGGTCTTGGCGGTGGTCATCGAGGCGACTTCGAGGGTGACCCGGTCGGCGTCGGGGCCGAGCTTGGCGACCAACGAGTCCCGGTACTTCGAGGGGAGCGCGGTGATGTTGTACAGCGGCGCGGCCCCGGCGAGGATCCGTACGTGCGGGGTGTTCCCGGCGGCCACCGAGGCCTTGAGGCCGGCCACGATGGCGTCCTGGAACGCGCCCTCCGGGAACGGCGCGAGCGTCGAGATGTCGACGGTCCTGGTCGCCCGGGCTATGTTCTCCCGCATCCGGTCGAGCAGCCGCCGGGTGCCGGTGCGCTCGGTGCAGGCGGGGTCGCCCCAGCAGCCGGGGGTCTGGAGCAGCCAGCCGCCGGGGTCGTCGGCGGGCGCGTCGAGCCGGTTGCCCGCCGTGCGCTGCCACACCGCCCCTTCCAGGCCGGGGGACACCTGGCGCAGGGCCCGCTCCACCGCGTCCAGGTAGGGGGTGGCGCCGGCCTGCGCGGCCGGGGCCGCGACCGGGGCGGGTGCGGGAGCCGGGTCGGCGAACGCGGGGGCGGCGGGCAGCGCGCAGACGGCGGTGACGAGGGCCAGCGCCGAACCGGCGAGACGGCGGCCGGAACGGCGGGGCTGGTGATCGAGCACGTACGGGTCCTTCAGCAGGGGCCGGGGGTGTTCACCCGGGCGACATCGTCGGATTACCCAAGGGTAACCTGATGTGATGTCAGGATCCTGCCAAGGCCGTCGCCGCAGACCCCGGCGGTCGGCAGCACACGTACCAACCACCGCGCCCCGGGAAGGAGTTGACTCCGACCCGGGGCGCGAGATGATTTTCCGTCAGGCCCGGAGCCCGGTCAGCCGTCGCTCTCCGGGGACGGCAGGTACGCGCCGGGCACGTCGTTCGGCGCGTGGATCACCGCCTCACCCGGGTAGGGCGCCGTCCAGCCGTGCGTCTGGTACCACACCAGGTGCTCCATCTGCGCCGGGTTCGCGCGGTCCGGCGCCGCGTTCGGACCGGTCAGCCGCTGCCGGGACTTCCACTCCTCCCACTGGGCCGCGACGCCCTGCTGCGCGGCCGGCGGCGCGGTCGCGGCCGGCACCGCCGCCGCGCCCGGGTCCGGCGCCCCGGGGACGTCCACGCCGCACGGGGGCGGCGTCTTCAGGCCGTCGGTCAGCGCGGTCCGGTTGGGCACCGCGGTGAACGGCGTGAAGTCCGGCCGGTCGGTGAACGCCGTGGCCATCGGGCTGGCCGCGCTGTCCTTCTGGTTCATCGGGTGGATCCCGAGGATCTGCTCGATCGTGCGGACCATCGTGATCTGCGAGTAGTAGCGGCTGTCCACGGCCCCGTGCTGCGCCCAGGGGCTGACGACCTGGATCGGGGCGCGGTGGCCGTCGACGTGGTCGAGGCCGGCCTGGGAGTCGTCCTCGACGACGAAGACCGCCGAGTCCTTCCAGTACTCGCTGTGCGAGATCTCGTCGATGATCCGCCCGGTCGCCAGGTCGTTGTCGGCGACCTGCGCGGCCGGGCTCGCCGGGCCGCCGGTGTGGTCGCTGGACAGCCACAGCATGTTCAGGTCCGCCGGGCCGTTCTGCTCGAAGTCCTGCTTCCAGACCTGGTACCGGTACAGGTCCGGCACGCTGGTGTCGAACTTCGGGAAGCCGGGCACGGACACGCTGTTGAGCGACGGGATCGGCGACGAGGACTCCAGCGTGTACGCGCTGTCCTGCCCGGTCCGCGCCATGTCCTTGGCGTCGCAGTACAGGTTCTGCCAGCTCGCGCCGTCGGGCTTGGTCAGGAACTGGTGGAACTCCCCGAAGTCGCGCACGGACCGGCCCGCCGCCTGCGCCCCCGTCCACAGGAAGCCCGAGCGCTGGTGCCCCAGCGCGTCGTCCTCGGTGTCGTAACTGCGCTCGTACTCGCCCGCCGAGGACTCGGTGTACTCCGGGTTGTCCGCCTGCATCAGCCAGTTGTGGCCCTCGGCGGAGTTGGTGCCGATGTCGTAGGTGTTGTCGTAGAGCCCGAACTGCTCGGCCAGCGCGTGCTGGTTCGGCGTCACGTTCGCGCCGAACTGGGCCAGCTTCGGATCGCCGTTGCCCTTCGCGACGTCGCCGAAGAGCTGGTCGTAGGTCCGGTTCTCCTTGACGATCAGGAAGACGTGCTTGATCGGCGACGGGTCGCCGATCCGGTCCGGCACCGGCACCGGCTTCGCCTTGCGGCCGTTCGCCGTCCTGACCGCGCCGCCGGTCCAGCCGTTCTGCCGGAAGACCTTGGCGGTCTGGGAGCGGATCTCCCGGTCACCGGGCAGGGTGAACCGGGTCAGGCTGGAGGTGGTGTCGTGGGTGTTGTGCGCGCCGGTGCTGTTGGGCCGCCGCGCGTCGACGCCACGGGTGTTGGAGACGATGACCTGGTTGCCGACGGTGGCGATCTCCGCCGGGAAGTAGTCCGTGGGCAGCAGGCCGACGTAGCTCACCGGCTCCTGGGCGCCGCCGAAGCGGTAGACGGCCACCGCGTCGGCGCGGCCGAGGGTGACCAGCAGGCGCCCGTCGTCGGTGAGGGCCAGGGCGGTCGGCTCGTAGCCCACCGAGGCCTCCGGCCACGGCTTGGTGGAGACGGTCTGCACGACCTTCCCGCGCCCGGTGTCGATCACCGACACCTCGTCGCTGCCGGTGTCGGCGACGAACAGCGTGCCGTTCCTGGCGTACAGCGCCGTCGGGTGCAGGCCGACGGCGATGGACCGGACAGCAGCGGTCGGGTCCGCGAGGTCGATCACGCTGACCGTGCCGGTGGTCGTGGCACCGGTGTCCTGGTCGGCCGGCACCTGCGTGCCGTAGGAGTTCAGCGTGTCGTCGTCGGCCGTGGCCGGGCGCCCGCCCTCGTTGCCGACGTACAGCTCGTGGCCGACCCGGACGATGCCGCGCGGGGCGTTGCCCACCGTCCAGCTGTGCCCGACCGCGCCGGTCGCCGCGTCGATCGCGACCACCCGGTTCTGCCCGTTGACCGCCGCGTACACCGTCGAACCGTCGGCGGAGAAGACCGCCCCGGACGCCAGCGCGTGCTTGTCCCCGTCGGCCGGGATCGGCACCGCCACCGGGTTCGCCAGGGATCCGTCGGCGTTCACGGTGAACCTGGTGTAGCCGTCGAGCTGGCCCAGCCACAGCTGCCTGCCGTCCGGCGAGTACACCGGGGACTCCTGGCCGACGGCGCCGCTCGGGATGCGCAGGTCGTCGGCCTTCGCGGTGCCGACGCGCTGCCGCACCTTCCCGGTCCTCAGATCCACCACGACCAGCGCCGCGTCACCGTCGGCGACCGACGCGGCCAGGTGCCCGCCGTCCGGGCTGACCGCGGACCCCATCAGCTTGCCGTCGTCGATGACCAGCCGGCTGCCGTACGGGGCGATGTACTGGTCGCTGGATATCACCTGGCCGTCGGCGGTGACCTCGCCGACCCGGTCGGTGCCGAACTGGTGGGTGGCCGCGAAGGCCGTGCCGGTGGCCACGGCCACCGCCGTGACGCACGCCGTGGCGAGCGTGGCACGGCGGCCCAGCCGTCGGTCGTGGGCGGCGGAGTGCTCTCTCGGGGAACGTCGACGACGCGTCACCTGCATGGCGTCATCCCTTCGTCGGGTCGGGGCAGTCGGGGAAGTACGGGAGGTGCGGGGAGAGCGCGGTGCGGGAGGTGCGGGAGGTGCGGAAGGTACGGGGTGTACGGGTCGTGCGGTGTTCCGCGCGCCCGGTCAGTCCGTGCCGGAGGAGAGCAGTCCGACCCGGCCGTCGAACTGCCACAGCGGATTCGGCGCGTCGCCCGCCGGGGTGTGCACCAGGAAGTAGCCGTTCACTTCCTTCGGCCCGTCGCCGTCGGCCGTCAGCCGGCCGTCCGAGGCCACGTCGAGCTGGTAGACCGCGGTGCCCGGCGCGTCCGTGCCCGGCAGGTGCCAGGTGACCACGCAGCGCCAGTCGTTGCCCGGCCCCTGCGGGTCGACCTGTCCGTCGCCCCGCTCGCACGCCGCCGTGACCCGCAGCCCGTCCTCGGTGACGGCGGGGCGGTGCAGTTCAGCGGTCTGCAACCGGTACAGGTGCGCGAACACGGTGGCCACCGACTGCTGCACCTTCGCCTGCGAGATCCCCGAGCCCGTCGAGGGCCTGGCCACCGCCACCGCCCCGAAGGCCAGCACCAGCAGCCCCGCCAGCGGCAGCACGGCGGCGGCGAGCGTCCGGCGCCCCGCCCCGTCCTCGCTGCCGGTGGTGAAGTCCCGCCGTACGAAGAGCCGGTGGGCCAGCGCGGTCGCCACCACCGCCCAGACCAGGCTGACCGCGATCGCGACCAGCAGCTCGTCCGGCCGCGCCGGGTCGGCGAACAGCCCGTTCCAGGCGACGAAGGCGTAGCCGGGCAGCGCGAGGCGCAGCGCCACCGGCAGCGGCAGCATCTGCGCGAGCTGCATCGCGACGGCCGTCAGCGCGGGGACCAGCAGCCCCATCGGCGAGCGGCCCAGAAGAACGGACCCGAGCAGCCCGATCGCCGCCAGCGCGAGCGTGGGCGCCAGCGCGCACCCCCAGGCCAGCAGCACACTGCCGGCCGCGTCCGACGGCGACAGCAGGTGCCCGTCCACGCCGACCAGCGGTTCGTTCCCGACCGCCGCCAGCCCGCCGACCGTGCTCGACACCACCAGTGCGGCCACCAGCAGCACGATCACGGTCGCGCTCGCCGACGCCTTCGCCGCGAAGATCCGCCCGGGCGAACGGACCGTCACCAGCAGGTGCCGCCACGTCCCGAGCCGGTCCTCGGCGGCGAACACGTCGCCGGCGACCACGGAGGTCAGCAGGGGCAGCGCCCACGATCCCGCGAACCCCAGCACCACCAGCGGGCCGGCCCAGCCGGTGGCGTGCATCCAGCGGCCGAACAGTGTGTCGGACGGCAGCGTGCCCTGCTGGGCGACGGCGGCCACGAACAGGCCCGGCGCGGTCCAGCAGGCCAGCACCAGCAGCCGGATCCGCCACTGCGAGACCAGCTTGACCAGCTCGAAGCGGTAGACCCGGCCCACCGGCACCGGGCGGGCGTCCGGTCCGGCGGGTGGCGCGGCGGGTGGGACTGCGGATGGGGCGGCCACGGGCGTCGGAGTGCCCGGGGTCGCCGCAGTGCCCTTGCCCGTACCCGCACCCGTACCCGTGCCCGTGCTCATTGCTCCCCCTCGTGCCGCTGCCCGGTCAGGGCGAGGTAGGCGGCCTCCAACGGCGGTACCACGGGCGCGACTTCGCGCACCCGGACGTCCGCGTGCACCAGCGCGGCCACCAACCGTTCGACGGCCGGGCCCGATCCGCGGACGACCAGCGCCCCGGGGCCCTGCGCCGCCTCCGCCGCCGCCTCCGTGTCCGTCTCGGCCGCCGGCCGGACGCCCGCTATCCCGGCGGCCACCCGTCGGGCGGCCCGCGGATCGGAGACCCGCAGCCGGTGGTCCGCCTCGCGGCCGCCGGAGGCCAGTCCCTCCAGCGGGCCGGAGTAGCGGACCCGCCCGGTCGCCAGGATGGTGACCTCGTCGCACAGGGCTTCGAGGTCGTCCATCCGGTGGCTGGACAGCACCACGGCCACCCCCTCGGCGGCGAGCCGCCGCAGCGTCCCGTGCACATGCCGCTTGCCCGCCGGGTCCAGGCCGTTGGACGGCTCGTCGAGCACCAGCAGCCTCGGCTCGGTGAGCAGCGCCGCGGCCAGTCCGAGCCGCTGCCGCATGCCCAGCGAGAACCCCCGCACCCGGTCGTCGGCGACGTCCGTCAGCCCGACCTCGGCCAGCACCCGGTCGATCCGCCCCGCCGGGGTGCCCGGCCCGCGCAGCGCCGCCAGCGCGGCCAGGTTCCGCCGCACGGTCAGCGACGGGTACAGCCCGGGCCCGTCCACGAATCCGGCCACCCCGGGCGGCGCGGCCGTACCCCGTCCGACCGGCCTGCCCAGCACCTCCAGCTCGCCGCCGTCCGCGACGGCCAGGCCGAGCAGCAGTCCGAGCAGCGTCGTCTTCCCGGCACCGTTCGGCCCGGCCAGCCCGTGGATCCGCCCGGGCACCAGCTCCAGGTCCACGCCGTCGAGCGCCACGACCTCACCGAAGCACTTCGTCAGTCCACGTGCCCGTACGGCCCGTTGCTTCTCGTCCATAGCCCCTTCTCGCCGTCCCCCAGGGAAGGTAGGGCCTTGACGGGGCGCAGTCAGGAGCGGGCGCTTGAACGCCGGGGGAACACCAGGCGGCCGACCCTCGGGGGCGTTGTGGAGCAGCGGCCCAGGACTGCGGGGCGGCCGGGGACGCGCTGATGAGCACCGTGGTGAGCGCCATGGTGAGCGCCGTGGTGAGCACCGCCAACAGGCGCTCCGGGAGGCGCTGTTCGGGCCCGACCGGCGGCAAACCGACCGGGTTCGAGGCGTAGGCGGATCGGATCCACCCTTGTATCTTCAAAACCATGAGCACCCCGCTGCCCTCCGGTGCGGGCACCCCGCTGCCCGCCGCGCTCGCCGCCCACGTCGGGCCGCTGCCCGCCGGGGTCACCCTGCCGCTGCCGCCGAGCTTCGACTCGCCGGCGGCCGAGCGCCGCTACCGCAAGGAACAACTCGCGGCCGGCTTCCGCCTGTTCGGCCGCTTCGGCTTCTCCGAGGGGGTGGCCGGGCACATCACCGTGCGCGACCCGGAGCACCCCGACCGCTTCTGGGTGAACCCGTTCGGGATGCCCTTCAGCCTGATCAAGGCCTCGGACCTGCTCCTCGTCGACCACGAGGGCACCCTGCTGCACGGCAGCCGGCCGGTGAACCGCGCCGCGTTCGTCATCCACTCCCAGGTGCACGCGGCCCGCCCGGACGCGGTCGCGGCGGCCCACGCCCACTCGCTGCACGGGAAGGCCTTCTCCAGCCTCGGCATCCCGCTCGGCCCGCTCACCCAGGACGCCTGCGCGTTCTTCGAGGACCACGGGCTGTACAGCGACTACCGGGGCGTGGTGAACGAGACCGAGGAGGGGAAGCGGATCGCGGCCGCGCTCGGCGCGCACAAGGCGGTGATCCTGCAGAACCACGGCCTGTTGACGGTCGGTCAGTCGGTCGCCGAGGCCGTCTGGTGGTTCGTCACGATGGAGCGCTCCTGCCAGGCGCAGCTGCTCGCGATGGCGGCCGGCACCCCGAAGCCGATCGACCGGGAGACCGCGCTGATCACCCGGGGACAGATCGGCAGCCACCTGGCCGGGTGGTTCCAGGCGCAGCCGCTGTTCGAGCAGATCGGCGCGTCCGACCCGGACCTGGCGGACTGACCCGGCCCCGCCCCTCCACCCGGCGGACGGATAGCCGCCGGCTGAGGGGCGGCGCCTCGGTGGTCGGCACGTGGGTGCCGGCACGTGGGTGCCGGCGCACGGGTGCCCGGGTGTCGGCGCCCGGGTGTCGGCGCCCGGCTGTCGCCGCCAGGGTGGATGCTTGACAAGCTCAACCTTTCAGGCCTAGCGTCACCCCGCTTGCTTCACCTCATGAAGCATCGGGCGCTCGAACCACCCGGGGCGCCGCAGGACCCGCACCACTGGAGACCAGTCCATGACCCCGCTCGACCACGGCACGGCCGTCGCCGCCGAGACCGCCCGCCTCGTCGCCGCCGTCCGGCACGCCGACCCGGCGCTTCCGGTACCCGGCTGCCCGGGCTGGACCCTCGCCGACCTCGTCCGCCACACCGGCAGCGTCCAGCGCTGGTTCACCGTCCTGCTCCGGCAGCGGATCCAGGAGCCGCCGCGCAGCCGCGACGTCGACCTGCGGCTGCCCGAACGGCCGGAGGACTACCCGGGCTGGCTGGCCGAGGCCGCCGAGCAGGCCGCCTCGACGTTCGCGCAGACCGACCCCGACGGGCCGATGTGGGCCTGGGGTGCCGACCAGCACGCCCGGTTCTGGGTGCGCCGGATGCTCTTCGAGACCCTCGTCCACCGCGCCGACGCCGAGACCGCGCTCGGGCTGACCCCCGTCATCGAGCCCGCCCTCGCGGCCGACGGCGTCGACGAGTTCCTCACCAACCTGCCCTCCGCCGCCTCCTTCGCGCCCGGGACCACCGCCCTGCGCGGCGAGGACCGGACCATCCGCTTCACCCGCACCGACGGGGACGGCGACTGGCTGGTACGGCTGCGCCCCGACGGCTTCGGCCTCGACCCGGCCGGCGCCGGCACGACCGCCGACGCCACCGTCCGGGCCGGCGCCGCCGACCTGCTGCTGGCGCTCTACGGACGGCTCGACCCCGGCTCCGACCGCGTCGAGCTGTCCGGCGACGAGGAGCTCTCGGCGCACTGGTTCGCCAACTCGGCCTTCTGACCCGGCCACAAGGCCCCGGGCGCCGGTGACCGGCGCCCGGGGCCTCGGCATTCCCGGCCCCACCCCGGCCCCACCCCGGCCCCGCCCCGGCCCCGCCCCGGCGCGGAACCCGTTCGTGTCCCGGTCGCACGCCACCGCGAATCCCCGGGCGCACGCCGTCGGGCGGAGCGGCGCGCCGACGGCTGCGCCGGATCTGCGCCGGGAGGGATCCGGCCACGGCGGGGATTCCGCCGTCGACGGTGTGCCGCCGAACGGTCCGCGCCGACCGGAAGCCTCCCGTGACGCCGGCCCGGGAGGCGCCGGCGAGCCGCTTCGGCGGCCGCCCGAAGGGGTGGTGTACCGACCGCGCCGCGCGACCTGCGCCCCCGTCCGACCGCCGTCGAAGATCCGGCAGCGGGGCGGAGTCGCCCGGCCACCCGGAGCGATCATCACAGGTGAGGGCGATGCCAATCATGCGGACCAATATTCCGGTGGGATATTCAGCCAAACATCTCTTAGGCCCTGGCGTCCGCCCCGAGCCCCGGAACAGACTCTCCCCGGGCCGCTCACAAGCCGCCCCGGCCTCCCACCCGAGGCCTTCACAGGTGCGACCCCCCTCTCCCAGGTTCTCCCCCGGCCCAGCGGTGTTCGTGCGCCCGGACGACGGCGCGCGGTCCCGCTGCTCGACGCCCCCTGGAGGATTCCCATGGACATGCGCTACGAGGCGTACTCCTACGCCGATCCGCTCTTCTACGACTCGCCGGTCCGCTGGGCCACGCTGGAGGAGTTCCCCGCCGCGGGCGAGCCGGCGCCGCCCGGCTGGACACGCAGCACCCGCGAGGTGTGGGTGGGCCTCCAGCCCGACGACCTCCGGCTCCCCGAGCAGGGCTGGAAGGTCCACGTCTCCGCACGCATGGACAACGCCCCGCGGATCCTGGACGTCGTACGCGACCACTGCTTCGCCCACCGCACGGCGTTCAAGTTCCTGCGCAGCCCGGCCCTGGTCCAGACCCAGAACGCGAAGTACGCCCCGCGCGGTTCCAGCGGCAAGTTCATGACGCTCTACCCCGTCGGCGACGACGCCCTGGAACGATGTCTCGACGACCTCGACCGCGCCCTCGACGGCGAGCCCGGACCGTACATCCTCAGCGACCTGCGCTGGCGGCAGGGACCGCTGTACGTCCGCTACGGCGGATTCACCGAACAGTTCTGCCGCACCGAGACCGGCGAGCTCGTCCTCGCCTTCCGCGAGCCCTCCGGCGCACTGCGCCCGGACGTGCGGCGCGCCGTCTTCGAGGTCCCGCCGTGGGCGCCGGTGCCCGCCGTCCTCGCCCAGGCCCTGGCCAACCCGGCCCGCACCAGCACGGACGACTTCCCCTACACGGTGGAACGCGCCCTGCACTTCTCCAACGGCGGCGGCATCTACCTCGGCCGGCCCACCGACGGCGGCCCCCAGGTCGTGCTGAAGGAGGCCCGGCCCTACGCCGGCCTGGACCAGCGCGGCGAGGACGCCGTCCGCCGCCTCGGCCGCGAGCACGACATCCTGCGACGGCTGAGCGGCCTCGACGTCGTCCCGGAGGTCCTCGGCTACCTCACCGCGTGGGAGCACCACTTCCTGGTCCAGGAGTACGTGGAGGGCGAGCCCCTGCACCGGTGGTTCGGGCTGAACTACCCGCTGGTGCACCCGCAGGCGGACGCGGCAGCCGTCGACGCCTACCGGACCGAGGCGCTGCGCGTCCTCGACCGGGTGACCGAGGGCCTGCGGGCGATCCACGAGCGCGGCATCGTGTTCGGCGACCTCCACCCGCGCAACCTGATCGTCCGGCCGGACGGCGGCGTCACCTTCGTCGACTTCGAACTCTCCTCCCCCGTCGACGAGTTCATCAGGCCCGCGCTCGGCGCGGCCGGCTTCGCGGCACCGCCCGGACTGAGCGGCTTCGCGGTCGACGAGCACGCGCTCGCCGCCATCCGCCTGTGGCTGTTCCTGCCGCTCATGCCGCTGACCGTCCTCGACCCCGGGAAGGCGCGCACCCTCGTCCGGGCCGCACGGGAGCGGTTCGCGCTGCCCCCGCACCTGCTGCCGGACCCGCCCGCCGCCACGTCACCCTCCACCGTCTCCGCCCCCGCCGCCGTCGCGGCCCCGGACGGCGCGTTCGAGGACCTGCTGGACGCGGAACCCGGCAGCTGGCCCCGGCTGCGCGCCGCACTCACCGCCGCCATCACCGCCGGCGCGACACCGGACCGCACCGACCGGCTCTTCCCCGGCGACCCGGGCCAGTTCACCCATGACGGACTGGGCCTGTCCTACGGCGCGGCCGGCGTCCTCTGGGCCCTGCACACCACCGGCGCCGAGCCCGACCCCGACCACGTCCGCTGGCTGACCGACGCCGTGCACCGGGAACCCTGCCGGCCCGGACTGTTCATCGGCGCACACGGCGTCGCCTACGTCCTGGACCTGCTCGGCCGCCGCACCGAGGCGCTCGACCTGCTCGCCCGGCTGGCCAAGGACGACCCCGACGGCCTCGGCCCCGACCTGGCCGGCGGTCTGGCCGGGATCGGCCTGACGCTGCGCCACTTCGCCCGGGCCACCGGCGACAGCTCGCTGCACAGCGCCGCGGTGGACGCCGCCGAACGCGCCGTCGGCCGCCTCGGGCTCCACCTGCCGGACGGCGCCACCCCCCGGGCCGGAGACCGCACCGGCCTGCTGCACGGCCCCAGCGGAACAGCCCTCCTGCTGCTACGCCTCCACCAGGACTCCGGGGACGACGCGCTGCTCGACCTCGCCCGGCGCGCCCTCGACCGCGACCTCGCCCGCTGCGTCCTCGCCGAGGACGGCAGCCTCCAGGTCGACGACGGCACCCGGGTCCTGCCCTACCTGGAAACCGGCAGCGCCGGCATCGCCGCCGTCCTCCACGCCTACCTGCTGCGCCGCCCGGACGACTCGCTGGCCGAACGACTGGCACAGATCCGGGCCGCCGCCGAACCCGAGTTCATCGTCCAGTCGGGCCTGTTCAACGGACGGGCCGGCCTGATCGCCCTGCTCCGGCAGGCGCAGACGGCGCCGGGCGCGGGCACCGCGCACGCCGACGTGATCCGGCGCCACATCCGACGGCTCGCCTGGCACGCCATCCCCTACCGGGGACACCCCGCCTTCCCGGGCGAGCAGCTGCTCCGGCTCTCGATGGACCTGGCCACCGGCAGCGCCGGCGTGCTGGCCGCGCTCGGATCGGTGTTCGCGGACACCCCTCCGATGCCCTTCTGGCCCACCGCCGAGGCCCCGGACGGGCCCCGCGCCGGCCGCGCCTGACCGACACCCCCGCACTCCTCCGCCGCCCGGGCCCTCCGGTACGAGCCTGCCGTCAGGCCCGCTCGCCCGCCCCGCCCGCCCGGGCCATCCACCCGGCACGCCGGACGCGTCCCGTCCCGGCGGCCCACCCCCGCGGCGATCCCGCCGCCCATGAGTTCCGGCTGCCTGCCGGAAGCACCGCACCACCACCCGATGGGAGTCCACCATGTCGATCCTCAGCCTCCAGGCCCTCGAGACCGCCGACGAGACCGTCGAGTACCGCTCCATCCTCAGCTCGCTGAGCGCCGTCAACTGCACCAACAGCACCGTCAGCACCCTGCTCTGCCTCTGAGCACCCGCCGGCTGCGGGCCCGTCCCGCAGCCGGAGTCCGGAGCGGACCGGCCCCGATGGTCAGGGGCCGGCCCGCCGAGGACGAAGCCGGGCCCCGGTCCCACGGCCGGGGCCCGGTCCCCGTTCCAGGGCCGTCCCCGCCGCCGCGCCGGGCGGGCACCCGTCCGGAGGTCCCCGTGCCGACCGACCCCTCCCCGACCACCGCACCGATGACCGACGAACCGGCGGCGACCGTACCGGCGGCCACCTCACCGACGACCGACGAACCGGCGGCGACCGCACCGGCGACCACCGCACCGGCGGCCGACGAACCGCCCCGGGGCGGGCTGCGCCCGGTGCTCGCCCTCACCCGCCGCTGGTCGGCGGTGATGGCCGCCGCGGTCGCCACCAGCACGGCCGCGACCCTGGCCCTGCCCGCCGTCCTCGCCCACGCCGTCGACGCGGCCCTGTCCGGCGCGGGCACCCCGGGCGTCCTGCCACTCGCCGCGACGCTCGTGCTGCTGGCCGGCTCCGAGGCCCTCGGCCAGTACGCCGGCCCCAGGATCTCCGCCGACGCCACCGCACGGCTGCGCGCGGACGCGGTGCGCCGGGTGCTGGCCGGCAGCCCGCTCGGGGCGCACCGGCTCCCGGTCGGCGACGTCGCGGCGCGACTGACCGCGAGCGCCCCGCAGGCCTCCCTCGCCGCCCCGGCCGTCGTCTACTCGGTCGCCCAACTCGCCATGGCCGCAGCCGCATCGGTCGCCCTGGCGGTCCTCGCGCCGACCGCCGCGCTCGCCTTCCTCGGCACCGCCCCGCTCGGGTACGCGGTGATCCGCCGCCAGCTGCGCCGGACGACCCGGCTCGGCGAGGGCTACCAGCGGGCCCAGGCCGACCTCGCGGCCCGGCTCCTCGACGCCGTCGCCGGCAGCCGCAGCATCGCCGCCGCCCGCGCGGTGGACCGCGAGGTCGCACGCGTGCTGCGGCCCGTGCCCGAGCTGTCCCGGCACGGTCGGGAGCTCTGGGACAGCCAGCGCCGGATCGCCTGGTGCTCCGCCCTGCTCGCCCCGGTGACCCAGCTCGCCGTCCTGGCGGCGGCCGGAGCGGCGGTGGCCGGCGGCACGCTGTCCGTCGGCGGACTGCTGGCCTCGCTCGGCTACACCGGCATCGGTCTGGGCGGGTTCGGCGCCGCCCAGAGCCTGCTGGACGTCTCCCGGGCCCGCGCCGGGGCCGCCCGGCTCGCCGGCCTGCCGGACCCGTCGGCCCGCCTGCCGGACGGGTCGGCCCCCCCGCCGGGCGGCCGGCCGCTGCCTCCCGGCGACGGGAGCCTGGACCTGCGCCGGGTGGTCGTCCACGGGCCCGGCGGCCCGGTGCTCGACCGGCTCGACCTGGCGGTACCCGGCGGGTGCTGGCTCGCCGTGGTCGGCGCCGACGACGCCGCCTCCTCGGCGCTCGCCGCCGTCGCCGCCGGGCTCCTGGACCCGGACGAGGGCGCGGTGCTGCTCGACGGGGTCCCGCTCCGCGCCGTCCGCCCGGACGAGCTGCGCACCGCCGTCGCCTGCGCCTTCGCCGATCCCGCCCTGCCCGGCCCGACCGTCGGGGACGCCATCGGCCTGGGCCCGGCGCCCGTCCCGGCGGCGCGGATCCGCCGGGCCGCCCGGTCGGCCCGGGCCGACCCGTTCGTCCGCCGCCTCCCGGACGGCTACCGCACCCCGATGGACCGGGCCCCGTTCTCGGGCGGGGAGCGCCAACGGCTCGGGATCGCCCGGGCGCTGGTCCGGGACGCCCGGCTGCTCGTACTGGACGACGCGACCTCCTCCCTGGACGCGGCCACCGAGGCCCTGGTCCTGCGCGCCCTGCGCCGACGGGCCGCCGGCCGCACCCGGCTGACGGTCACCCGGCGCGCCGCGGTGGCCGCCCACGCCGACGCGGTGGCCTGGCTCTGCGAGGGCCGCGTCCGCGCGGTGGCCACCCACGAGGAACTGTCCGCCGTGCCTGCCTACCGGGCCCTCTTCGACGGCGGACCGGACCGGTGACCCCGCGCCCGCCGCCCCCGGGGTCCGTCGCACCCGGCGAACCGTCCGACGGCAGTCCGGCCCCTGACCCGAAAGGCGCCCCGATGCCCCCGACCGACCACGACCGGCCGGGCCGGCCCGGGCTGCGGCTGCTGCGCTCGGCCCTGGTCGGCGGCCGGCCCGCCGTGCTCCGGCTCCTCACCTGGTCGCTGCTCTCCGCCGCGCCCGCCCTGGTGTCCGGCAAGGCGCTGGCCCTGGCCGTCGACCAGGGCTTCGTCGCCGGGCGGCCGGGCCGGGCGGCGGCCTGGCTGGGCCTGTTCGCCGCGGTCTCGGCGGCCGGCGCGTGGGCGACCCGGCAGACGTACCCGTGGCTGGCCGAGGTCGTCGAGCCGATGCGCGACCGGCTGCTGGGCGGCGTGGTCTCCGGCATGCTGCACCGGGCCGCCTCCTCGCCGGGCCGGTCGGACGGCTCGGGAGCTGTCGCGGTCGCCCGGCTCACCCGCCAGGTCGAGGCCGTCCGGGACACCGTCGCGGGCCAACTGCTGGTCGTCTCGCACTTCGCCCTGACCGCCGTCGCCGTGGTGGCCGGCAGCGCCGCCCTCGCGCCCGCCGCCGGCGTCCTGATCGCCGGCCCGCTGCTGCTCTCGCTCGTCGCGTTCGCGGCCCTGGCCCCGGCGACCGCCCGGCGCCAGCGGGAGGCCTTCGCCGCCGAGGAGGAGCTGGCCCGGTCCTGCGCCGAGGCCCTCCGGGCGCTGCGCGACCTGGTCGCGTGCGGCGCCCGGGAGGCGGCGGAGCGCGAGGTGCTGGCCGGCGTCGCGGCGAACGAGGCGGCCGGCCGGGCCCTCGCCCGGCTGGCGGGCGCGCGCCGCCTGACCGTGTCCCTGGGCGCGCACCTGCCGCTGCTGCTGGTCGTCCTGGCCGCCCCGTCGCTGGTCGGTCGCGGGCTGACGCCGGGCGCCGTGGTCGGTGTGCTGGCGTACCTGACGGGCACCCTGGAGCCCGCCCTGCGCCTGCTGGTGCAGGGCGCGGGCGCCTCCTGGCTCCGGCTGGCCGTGGCCGCCGACCGCCTCGCCTCGGCGAGCCGTCCGCTGCCGCCCGACGGCGGCACGACCGCGCCCTCCCCCGACCGGGCGGGCCCCGCCGGCGGCCCGCGCCCGGCGGACGGCTCCCTGGAACTCTCCGGCGTCTCCTTCGCCTACGGCGCCAACGCCGACCCGGTCCTCGACGGTTTCGACCTCGCGCTGCGCGACGGCGAGCACCTGGCGGTGGTCGGCCCGTCCGGCATCGGCAAGTCGACTCTCGCCGACATCCTGGCCGGCGTGGTGGCCCCGGACCGCGGGCGGGTGCTGCTCGGCGGGGTCGCGCCCGCCCGGATGACGGGCCCGGAGCTGGCCCGGGCCCGGGTGCTGCTCCCCCAGGACCCGTACGTCTTCGGCGGCACCGTCGCGGAGAACCTCCGCTGGCCGGCCCCGGACGCCCCGGCGGAGGCGGTACTGGCCGCCGTGGCCGCCGTCGGCGCGGACGCCCTGGTGGAGCGGCTGGGCGGTCCGGAGGGCCTGCTCGTCCCGGGCGCGCTCTCGGCCGGCGAGCGCCAGCTGATCGCCCTGGCCCGCGCCCACCTCTGCGACGCGCGACTGGTCATCCTCGACGAGGCGACCCGCCACCTCGACGCGGCCACGGAACTGCGGGTGGAGCGGGCCTTCCGGGCCCGGCCCGGCACGGTCGTCACCATCACGCACCGGACCGGCCCCGCCCGCCGCGCCGACCGGGTCCTGTTCCTGGACGGCTCACAGCCCCGGCTGGGGACGCACCGCGGCCTGCTGGCCGACGTGCCGGCCTACCGCCGGCTGACCGGCCTGACCAATCCGACCGACCTGACCGACCTGACCGCCGGAACCGACGAGGCGGACGAGGCGGACGAGGCGGACGGGACCGCCCGGACCGGCGGGGCCGCCGTGGCAGGGTGACACGCCCGCCGATGCGCCCGCCCGCGCGCCCGCCCGCGCCCCGAGCCCCCGCTCAGCAGCCCGGCCGGATCGTCAGCTCGCTCAGGGTGCCGTCCGCGGGGAAGTCCAGCACCCCCGCCAGGGCCGCGGCCACGGACTCCGGCGCGAGGAACGCGCCCGGCTCGTACGGCAGTCCGAACGCGCCGTGGAGCCTAGCCTGCATGGGTGTGTCCACCTCGCCCGGGAAGACCGTGGTGACCCGCACCCCGTGGCGGTACTCCTCCGCCCGCAGCGACTCGGCCAGTGCCCGCAGCGCGAACTTCGAGGCCGCGTAGCCGCCCAGGCCGGGCGGCGCGTGCAGCCCGGCGCCGGAGTTCACGAACACCACCCGTCCCGGGGCCGCACGCAGCGCGGGCAGCAGCACCCGGGTGAGTTCGGCCGGGGAGACGACGTTGACCGCCAGCATCCCCTGCCAGGCCGCCGGGTCGAGGTCGGCCACCGCCCCGGGCTCCAGGGTCCCGGCGATGTGCAGCAGGGAGTCGAGCCGTTCCGGCAGTTCCTGCTTTCCGAGTGCGGCGGCCAGTTCCGTCGGCTCGGCGAGGTCGGCCGCCAGCGTGCGGCTCCCCGGGAACCGCGAGCGCAGCGCTCCGGCCCGGGTCTCGTCCCTGGCGAGCAGCCAGAGGTCCTCGCCCCGCTCCGCGAGCAGCCGGGCCACCGCGGCACCGATCCCGGAGCCCGCGCCGGTGATGAGATGAACGCCCATGCGGGGCCCTCTACCCGCAACCACCGTGCCGGAACAGCGATTTCGCGCCGTCCTACGCCGACCGGTGCTGCCCCGCCCGGCGATGTGCACCGAAAGATGAAAACGGATATCGTTTCGCGCGATCGGCCCGAATGTGTTGCATACCTCTATGGACATGACAAACACTGGGAGCGGGCGGGCCCACGGATGCGCGCGGAGACGGCGGGAGTCGGAATGTCAGTGGATGCGGCCCTGGCCGAGACCTGGGTGGAGCGCTGGGAGCGCCAGCAGGAGCGGTACGCGGTGGAGCGCGAGGAGCGGTTCACCGTGGTCGCCGACGTGGTGGAACAGGTCGTCGGCGACCGCGCGCGGCCGCTCGTCGCGGACCTCGGCAGCGGCCCCGGCTCCCTGTCGGCGCGGATCGCGGCGCGCCTGCCCGACGCCGAGATCATCGCGGTCGACATCGACCCGCTGCTGCTCGCCCTCGGCCGGGCCGGACACCCCGGGATCAGCCGCTGGGTCGAGACGCTGATCGGCCGTCCGGGCTGGCTCGACGCGCTCGGGCTCGACCGCCCGCTGGACGCGGTGGTGTCCTCCACCGCGCTGCACTACCCGCCCGCCCGGACACTGCTCGGGATCTACCGCGACCTCGCCGGGGCGCTGCGGCCCGGCGCCGTCCTGGTCAACGCCGACCACCTGATCCCGGAGGAGCCGCCCCTCGCGGAACTCGCCCTCGCGATCGGCCGGCGCCGCTCCCAGCGCCGGGGCGTCGGCACCGCCGAGGACTGGTCGCAGTGGTGGGCGGCGGCCGGGCGGATCCCCGAGTTCGCCGACCTGCTGGCCGCCCGGGCGCGGCAGGTGCCGCCGAGCGACGGGGACGGGAACGGCCTGTCGGCCGCGCAGCACGCCGAACTGCTGCTCGAAGCCGGTTTCCGCCAGGCCGGATCGGTGTGGCAGTACGGCACCAGTTCCGTCCTGGTGGCCCTGCGCTGACCGCCCCCCGAGCGGCCGGCGGCGGCCCGGCGCGGCACCGATCGGAACATCGGATTCCGTATTGGCACAGTCTTTGCGATGGCGTGACAGAAAGCCCTGTCGGACCAACATGGAAACAGTTACCGTTTCCCTCGGTCGCCGACACACTTCGCGGTGGGGTCCGCCCAGGTGTCCCGACCGCACGCGCGCGCCGAGCCGGCGCGCGGACGACCGGGGACGAGGGCCGACAAGGGGCAGACTGTCGGCGGCTGCCCGCCCCCTCACGCCGATGTCCGACGGGGAGCTGTCACACCATGCGGCCCTTACCGCTCTATCTCGAACCACGGCTGGAGCCCCGGCTCCGATCCCTCCTGGAGGAACGAGATCTCCTGCACACGCTGGTCGACGCACTCGGGTCACCGCTCAACGTGGTCCTGCCCGAACAGATCGCGGACAACCTGGCACGCTTCCACGCCGTCCACCGCAAGCACCGGCTGAACGGCCGGATCCACTTCGCCCACAAGGCGAACCGCTCCGCCGCGCTCGTGCGGCAGCTCGCCGCCACCGACGCCGGGCTGGACGTCGCCTCGCTCGCCGAACTCCAGCACGCCCTCGGCGCCGGCTTCACACCCGACCGGATCATCGCGACCGGCCCCAAGAGCCGCGAGTTCCTGTGGCTGGCGGCCCGCACCGGAACCACCGTCAACCCGGACTCCCGGGCCGAACTCGACGACCTGGCCGACCTGGTGCGCGAGCACGCGCTGCCCCGGGTGCCGGTCATGCCCCGGCTGTCCGGCTTCCGGGCGCCGGGCACCACGGTGCTCACCCGGCCCAGCCGGTTCGGCTCCGACATCAGCGAACTCGACGACCTGCTGGACGCCCTCGAACGCCACCGCGACGCCGTCGAACCCACCGGCGTCTCCTACCACCTGGACACCACGGGCCTGGCCGAGAAGGCCGTCGCCCTGGAGACCTGCATCCGGGTGATGAACGAGTGCCACCGGCGGGGCTTCCGGCCCCGCACCATCGACATCGGTGGCGGATTCGGCGTCAACTACCTGGCCCACGCCGAGCAGTGGGAGCGGTACACGACCGAGCTGACCGACGCCGTGCTCGGCAAGCGGCCCCCGCTGACCTGGCAGGGGCACGGCTACGGGCTGCGCAACGAGTCCGGCACGCTGCGCGGCGCCCTGAACCTGTACCCGGCGCACCGCCCCAAGGCCGCCGAGGCGTACCTGGACGACCTGCTGTCCTCCCCGGCGCCCACGCTCGGCCGGCCGCTCGCCACGCTGCTGCTGGAGAACCTGTACGACCTGTCCGTGGAGCCCGGCCGGGCGCTGGTCGACCAGTGCGGCGCGGCGTTCGCCCGCGTCCTGGAGGTCCGGCACACCCCGGACGGCCACTGCCTGGTCCGGCTGGAGATGAACGCCCGGGACGTCAGCCTGGAGGACCACGGGGTGCTGATGGACCCGGTGCTCCTCACCCGGCCCGGCGCCCCGGACGCGCCGGAGGCACCGGTCGGGGTCCACCTGATCGGCAACCTGTGCCTGGAGGCGGACCTGATCACCCGCCGGCTGGTGTTCCTGCCCCGCCTCCCCGCCCCCGGCGACCTGCTCGCGTTCGCGAACACCGCGGGCTACCTCATGGACTTCAACGCCGGCCGGCCGCTGGGCCAGCCCGTCGCCCGCAAGGTCGCCGCGTACCGCCGGGACGGCGCCTGGCGCTGGAGCCTCGACGAGCAGTACTGGCCCGTCGACAGGTACCGGCCCGCCGACAAGGACCGGTCCGCCGACGGGAGCGGGCCCGCCGACGAGTACTCGCCCGTCGACGTGACGGGAGCCGCGCGACACCGGGGGGAGCGACAGGCATGAGGTACGACAGCATCACCGACGCGATCGGCAACACCCCGCTGGTCCGGATCGACCCGGCGGTGACCGGCCTGCGGAACATCGACCTGTACGCCAAGCTGGAGATGCTCAACCCCTTCGGCTCCGTGAAGGACCGCGCCGCCTGGAACATGGCCCGCGAGGCACTGCCGGCCGCCGTCGAGCGGGGCGACACGATCGTCGAACTGTCCAGCGGCAACACCGCCAAGGCGCTCGCGCTGATCGCGGGCATGCACGGGCTGAAGTTCAGGAGCGTCACCAACCGGATGAAGGTCCCCGAGATCAAGGACCTGCTCCTGCTGCTCGGCGCGGAGATCGAGGAACTGCCCGGCCGGGCCGAGTGCCTCGACCCGACCGACACCGACGACCCGCTCACCCGGATCCACCGGATGCTGTCCGAGGCGGAGTCGGGGTACCTGCACACCGACCAGTACTACAGCCCGCTCAACGTCGAGGCGCACCTCACCGGCACCGGCCCGGAGATCGTCGCCGACCTCGACGGCCGCGCCCCGGACCACTTCATCGCCTGCGTCGGCACCGCCGGCTCGTCCACCGGCGTGGCCACCGTGCTGCGCGGCCACAACCCGGCGGTCGAGGTGGTCGGACTGGTCGCCCACAAGTCCGACTTCATCCCGGGCATCCGCACCATCGACGAGGTGCACGAGGTCGGCCTGTTCGACCCCGGCACCTACGACACCATCGACTCGGTGACCGCCGACCAGGCCATCGACGGCATGCTCACCCTGGTCCGCCGCTGCGGCCTGCCGGCCGGCCCGACCGGCGGCGGCGCCTTCTACGGGGCGCTGCGCCACCTGCGCGCCGTGGACGACGGGTGCACCGGGCGGCGGACCGCCGTCTTCATCGTCTGCGACCGGGTGGAGAGCTACCTGGGCTACCTCCGCCACCGCCGGCCGGAGCTGTTCAACCAGCCCGCGCGGCCGGACTCGGTGGGCACGGTGACACCGGCCGAGCTGTCCGCCGCCAAGGTCGTCGACGTCGAGGCCGCCCGGAAGTGGATCGCCGAGGACCGCCCGCTGGTGGTCGACCTGCGCGGCCCGTTCGCCTACGCGGCGCTGCACATCGAGGGCTCGATCAACATCGTCGACGAGCTGTTCGACGAACTGCTGCGCGGCGGCCTGCCGTTCGGGGCCCGGCAGCCGGTGCTGCTGGCCTGCCCGGTCGGCGAGAAGTCGGCCGGGTACGCGGCGCTGCTGACCAGGATGGGCCACCAGGACGTCCGCAGCCTGGCCGGCGGCATCATCGGCTGGCGTGACGCGGGCGCCCCGCTGGTCCGGGACTGAGGGGGCGGCGGTCATGACCGTTCTCGAAGAACTCGACGGCTGGCAGCGGGAGTTGCGGGCACAGTTCCCGATCATCGCGGACCGCCCGGAGCTGGCGTACCTGGACAGCGCGGCCACCTCCCAGAAGCCGCAGGCGGTGCTCGACGCCGTCCAGCGGTACCTGACCACCACCAACGCGAACGCCGGACGCGGGACGTACACCTGGGCCAACGCCACCACGGCGCTGGTCGAGCGCACCCGGACCAGGGTCGCCCGCTTCCTGGGCGACCCTGCGCCGCAGCAGCGCTCCGGCGTCCACTTCGTCAGCGGCGCGACCGAGGGCCTGCGCGCGGTGGCCCGGGACTGGCTGCCCCGGCACCTGCGGGACGGCGACGAGATCATCGCGCCGTTCGCCGACCACCAGGCGAACGCCCTGCCGTGGCTGGAGTCCCAGCAGCTGCTGGCGGAGCGGGGTGTGCGCGTCACGGTGCGCGAGCTGCCCTACGACCCGGCCTCGCACGACTACGACCACACCGCGCTGGCCCGGCTCGTCACCGAGCGCACCGCGTTCGTCGCCGCCACCCATGTGCACCACGTCTACGGCGGCGACATGAACGTCCACCGGATCCGGGCCGCGGTCGGCCCGGCGGTGCCGATCTGCCTGGACGCGGCGCAGAGCGTCGGCCACCTGCCGGTGGACGTCGGCACGCTGGACGTCGACTTCGTCGTGTTCTCCGGGCACAAGGCGATGGCGCTGCCGGGCACCGGCGCGGTGTGGGCCCGGAACCTGCGGGGCCCGGAGTTCCGGCCCGGCGGCTGGAGCGGCACCCCCAACACCTCCGGGATCGCCAGCCTGGAGGCCGCGCTGGACTGGCTCGACACGGCCGGGCCGGACCGCATCCAGCGGTGGATCGTCGCCCTGGCCGCCCGGCTCACCGACGGCCTGCGGGCGTCGCCCGCGTACGAGGTCCTCGGCTGTCAGCTCAGCCTGGCCGCCGACTCCGCGGTCCAGCACCGGGAGGGCATCGTCACCTTCCGGCACCGCCGGATCGGCTCCAACGACCTGGGCTTCGTCCTGTCCAGCCACGGCCTGATGGTGCGGGCCGACGAGCACTGCCAGGGCCGGGCCGGAGAGACCGAGAGCTCGGTGCGGGTGAGCCTGCACGTCTACAACACCCCGGAGGAGATCGACCGCCTGCTCGCGGTGCTGGCCGCGCTGTAGCGGGGACGGGCCGGGCGGGCCGCCGCCCTCGACGGTGGCGGTCCGCCCGGCCGGGTCGCGGGCGGCCGGCGGGCACGCCGGGCGCCCTGCGAGGATGTTCCCCGCACCGGCAGGCAACCCGAACCGTCCCCCACCGCGTCGAGCTGCCGTGAGAGAAACCACGACACCGCGGCCCGACCGGCCGCGCCGACAGACGGGGACGGCACCGGCGCCATGGCGGGGACGACGGCAGGATGACGAAAGCGACACCGGCGGACTTCGAGGAGTTCGTCGCCGCCTGCGGGCCGAAGCTCCTGCGGGTGGCCTGGCTGCTGACCGGCGACCCGCACCAGGCCGAGGACCTGCTGCAGACCGCGCTCGCCAAGGTGTGGCCCAAGTGGACCCGGATCGCCCCCGACCGGCCCGAGGCGTACCTGCGGAAGGTGCTGGTGAACTGCCACGTCTCCTGGTGGCGGCGCCGCTGGACCGGGGAGCTGCCGCACGGCGACCTGCCGGAGCCGCCGCTGGGCGCCGATCCGTTCGACGGGGTGGTGCTCGGCCAGGTGGTCGCCGAGGCCGTGCGGTCGCTGCCGCCGCGCCAGCGGGCCGTGGTGGTGCTCCGCTTCTTCGAGGACCTCAGCGTCGAGGAGACCGCCGAGGTGCTGCGCTGCAGCACGGGCACGGTCAAGAGCCAGACGCACCGGGCGCTCGCCTCGCTGCGCGGTCGGCTGCCGGCCCGGGAGCTCCTGCTGGACGGGGGACGCCGTGAGTGGAACTGAGCTGCTGGATCCGGACGGGCCGGCGGGCGGCGGACGCGACGAGGAGGAGCTGCGGGTCCTGCTCCGCGACGCGGTCCCGGCGCTGGCCTCCCCGGAGGACCGGATGGACCGCGTCCTCGCGCGGGTGGACCGGGCCCGGCGCCGGCGGCGGGCGGCCGGGCTCGCGGCCGGGCTGACCCTCGGCCTGACCGCCGCCGTGCTGGCCGCGGCCCCCGCGCTCGCCCCCGCGCCGGGGCGGGGAGCGGACCTGGGGCCGGCCGCGGCGCCGTCCTCGCCGGCCGTCCCGACCCCGTCCACGCCGACGGCGGAGCCGTCCGCCTCCCCCGGGACGACGATGCTCTTCCCGCTGCTCCCCGGGCTGGTCGTCGACGTGCCGGCGACCTGGCACACCTGGATCGCACCGTCCGCCGACCCCCGGCAGGCCTTCGGCTACCTCGGCACCCAGCCGCTGGGCCCGGGGCCGACCTGCCCGGCCGGGGCCGACCGCTGCTCGGTCTCCGGGCGACTGCTCGTCGACGGCGCCCTGGTCAGCCTCCGGGTGCTGGACGACAAGCAGCTGGCGGACAAGATCACCGGGACCCCGTCCCGGTTGATGAACACGACACCCGACAAGGACTGCCTGCTGCTGGGTGCCACCCGCGCGATGACCGGCTTCCGCGGCATCGACGGCGGCTCCCAGGCTTCGGCGATCGAACTCACGGCCTGCCTGCGGCAGCCGTCCGACACGACACTGCGGCAGGTGCAGCACGTCCTCGACTCGGTCCGGAGCGATCCGCGGGCCGTCGGGTCGCCGGTCGCCCCCGGCGGGTCGGCCACCGGCGTCGGCTGAGCCCGCGCCCCACGGCCGCGCGCAGGGCACCCCGCCGGACGGGGAGCGCTGCGCGCGGGGCGGGAGCACCACGCGCGGGGCGGGAGCACCACGCGCGGGGCGGGAGCGCCGTCAAGGGAACGGGAAGGACACGGGAGGACCGTGTCAAGGTCACGGCCGCAAGGAAGCCGGAATGGCGCGTCGGCGGCGCCGGTCCGCTAGCGTGGGACGCTCCCGCCCGAGTCCCCTCCGAGGAGCACAGCGCCGTGTCCGACAGCTTCGCGCACCTGCACGTCCACACCGAGTACTCGATGCTGGACGGGGCCGCGAAGAACGGCAAGCTGTTCGCCGAGGCGGAGAGACAGGGCATGCCCGCCATCGCGATGAGCGACCACGGCAACATGTTCGGCGCGTACGAGTTCTTCCACTCGGCCGCGAAGACCGGCGTGAAGCCGATCATCGGCATCGAGGCGTACGTCGCGCCCTCCTCGCGCTTCCTGAAGAAGCAGGTGTTCTGGTCGCCCGGCGGCCAGCGCCCGACCGGCGCCGACGGCGAGGGCGGCAAGGACGTCTCCGGCGGCGGCCGCTACACCCACATGACCATGTGGGCACAGAACGCGACCGGCCTGCGGAACCTCTTCAAGCTCTCCTCGCTCGCGTCGATGGAGGGCTACTACATGAAGCCCCGGATGGACCGCGAGCTGATCGCGGCGAACGCGGCCGGCATCATCGCCACCACCGGCTGCCCCTCCGGCGAGGTGCAGACCCGCCTGCGGCTCGGCCAGTACGAGGAGGCGGTGAAGGCCGCCGGCGCCTACCAGGACATCTTCGGCAAGGAGAACTACTTCCTGGAGCTGATGGACCACGGGCTCTCCATCGAGCAGGACGTCCGCCAGGACCTGCTGCGCCTGGCCAAGCAGCTGGACATCCCGCTGCTGGCCACCAACGACTCGCACTACGTCACCGCGGACCAGGCCGACGCCCACGACAGCCTGCTCTGCGTCGGCGTGGGCAAGAACAAGGACGACCCGAACCGCTTCAAGTTCAACGGCAGCGGCTACTACGTCAAGACCGCCGAGGAGATGCGCGAGCTCTTCCGCGAGCTGCCGGAGGCCTGCGACAACACCCTGGCGATCGCCGAGCGGGTCGAGTCGTACGACGAGGTCTTCACCTACGTCGACCGGATGCCGCAGTTCGACGTGCCCGAGGGCGAGACCCAGGCCTCCTTCCTGCGCCAGAAGATCGCCGCCGGCCTCCAGCACCGCTACGGCGACAACCCGAGCCAGGAGGTGCTGGACCGGATCGAACTGGAGATGGGCGTCATCTCCCCGATGGGCTTCGACGCCTACTTCCTCGTGGTCGCCGACATCTGCCAGTACGCCCGTGACAACGGCATCCCGGTCGGCCCGGGCCGTGGTTCGGCGGCCGGATCGATGGTCTCCTACCTCACCCGGATCACCGAGCTGGACCCGCTGGAGCACGATCTCCTCTTCGAGCGGTTCCTCAACCCCGAGCGCATCAACCCCCCGGACGTCGACATCGACTTCGACGACCGCCAGCGCGACCAGATGGTGCGCTACGTCACCGACAAGTACGGCGAGGCATACACCGCCCAGGTGAACACCTTCGGCACGATCAAGGCCAAGGCCGCCGTCAAGGACGCCAACCGCATCCTGGGCTACCCCTTCGCGATGGGCGACCGGATCACCAAGGCGATGCCGCCGGACGTCATGGGCAAGGGCGTGCCGCTGGCCGACCTGTTCAACGACAAGCACCCGCGGTACAACGAGGGCACCGAGATCCGGGCGCTGTACGACAACGAGCCCGACGTCAAGAAGATCATCGACACCGGGCGGGGCATCGAGGGCCTGATCCGCGGCACCGGTGTGCACGCCGCCGCCGTCATCCTCTCCTCCACCCCGCTGCTCGAACTGATCCCGCTGCACAAGCGGGACAAGGACGGCGTGATCATCACCGGCTTCGACTACCCGTCGTGCGAAGCCATGGGCCTGATCAAGATGGACTTCCTGGGTCTGCGGAACCTGGGCATCATCGACCACTGCATCAAGATCGTGAAGGCCAACCGGGGCATCGACGTCGACATCGAGAAGATCCCGATCGACGACCCCACCACCTACCAACTGCTCGCCCGCGGCGACACCCTGGGCGTGTTCCAGCTCGACGGCGGCCCCATGCGCGCCCTGCTCAAGCTGATGAAGCCCACCGAGTTCGCCGACATCTCCGCCGTCTCCGCGCTGTACAGGCCCGGCCCGATGGGCATGAACTCGCACACCAACTACGCCCTGCGCAAGAACGCCCAGCAGGAGATCATCCCGATCCACCCCGAGCTGGAGGCCCCGCTCAGCGAGGTCCTCGGCCCCACCTACGGCCTCATCGTCTACCAGGAGCAGGTGCAGCGAGCCGCCCAGGTCCTGGCCGGCTACTCGCTCGGACAGGCAGACCTGCTGCGCCGCGCGATGGGCAAGAAGAAGAAGGAGGTGCTGGAGAAGGAGTTCGTGCCGTTCCACGCGGGCTGCAAGGAGCGCGGCTACTCCGACGAGGCCATCCAGGCGGTGTGGGACGTCCTGGTCCCGTTCGCCGGCTACGCCTTCAACAAGTCGCACTCCGCCGCGTACGGCCTGGTCTCCTACCAGACCGCCTACCTCAAGGCCAACTACCCGGCCGAGTACATGGCCGCCCTGCTCACCTCGGTCGCCGACGACAAGGACAAGATGGCCGTCTACCTGGCCGAGTGCCGGCAGATGGGCATCAGGATCCTCTCCCCCGACGTCAACGAGTCCGTGGTCGACTTCACCGCCGTCGGCAGCGACGTCCGGTTCGGCCTCAAGGCCGTCCGCAACGTCGGCGTCCCGGTGATCGAGTCCCTGGTGCGCACCCGCGAGGAGAAGGGCAAGTACACCTCCTTCCCCGACTTCCTGGACAAGGTCGAGCTGGTGGTCTGCAACAAGCGCACCGTCGACTCCCTGGTCAAGGCGGGCGCCTTCGACTCGCTCGGCCACACCCGGCTCTCGCTCAGCAGCGTCCACGAGAACGCCATCGACGCCGTCACCGGGCTGAAGAAGCAGCAGGCCATCGGCCAGGACGACCTGTTCGGCGCCCTGGAGTCCGACGGCGACAGCGGGCCCGGCATCGGGCTCGACTTCCAGCTCACCGACAACGAGTGGCCGCGCCGCCAACTCCTCGCCCTGGAACGCGAGATGCTGGGCCTGTACGTCTCCAGCCACCCGCTGGACGGCGCGGAGCACATCCTCTCCCAGAACCGCGACACCTCGATCGCCGAACTCCTCGGCTCCGGCCGCTCCGAGGGCGAGGTCCGCCTCTCCGGCCTGATCACCGCCGTCGACCGGCGGATCAACAAGGCCGGCAACGCCTGGGCGATCATCACCCTGGCCGACCGCGACGGCTCCGTCGAGGTGCTGTTCTTCCCCGCGACCTACAACCTGATGGCCGACCAGATGGTCGAGGACAACGTGATCTCGGCCCGCGGCCGGCTCAACGAGCGCGACGGCTCGCTGAGCATCTTCGGCCAGGAGATCACCACCCTCGACATCTCCTCCGCCGAACTCGGCACCAAGCCGCCCGTCCAGATCACCGTCCCGGCCGCCCGGATCACCCCCGACGTGGTCGCCGAGCTCAAACTCGCCCTCCAGGCGCACCCCGGCGACGTCCCGGTCCGACTGCTCACCACCAACTGGGACAAGAACACCCTCTACGAGCTCGGCTACCGGGTGAACCCCGACAACGGGTTCGCCTCGGACGTCAAGACCCTCCTCGGCAACCGTGCCTGGGCGGGCGCGGCCGGCCGGGCCTGACCCGCACCGGGAGGGTGCCCCGGCGGCCACGGCGGCCCCAGGGCGCTCCCCCGGCCTTCTTGCCCATAGTATGCAACTGCACATTATGAGCAAGAAGGAGCTGTGGCCGATGGCGGGACCGCCGGTGGTACTGGGGATCGAGTCGTCCTGCGACGAGACCGGGGCCGGCCTGGTGCGCGACGGCGTGCTGCTCGGACACGCGGTGGCGTCGTCCATGGACGAGCACGCCCGCTACGGCGGGGTCGTCCCCGAGATCGCCGCCCGCGCCCACGTCCACGCGATGGCACCCGTCGTCCAGGAGGCCCTGGACCGCGCCGGGCTCACCCTCGCCGACGTCGGCGCCGTCGCCGTCACCACCGGCCCCGGCCTGTCCGGCGCCCTCCAGGTCGGCCTGGCCGCCGCCAAGGGCTACGCCTTCTCCCTCGGCGTCCCGCTGTACGGCGTCCACCACCTCGCCGGGCACGTCGCCGCCGCCACCCTCGACGGCGGACCGCTGCCCGACCCCTGCGTCGTCCTGATCGTCTCCGGCGGGCACACCTCCCTGCTGCTGGTGCGCGACCTCGCCCGCGACCCGATCGTCCACCTCGGCGACACCCTCGACGACGCGGCCGGCGAGTGCTTCGACAAGGTCGCCCGGATCCTCCGGCTGCCCTACCCGGGCGGGCCCGCGATCGACCGCGCCGCCCGCGACGGCGACCCGCGCGCCGTCCGCCTGCCCCGACCGCTGAGCGGGCCGAACGACCCCCCGTACGCCTTCTCCTTCTCCGGCCTGAAGACCGCCGCCGCCCGCTGGGTCGAGGCGCAGCGGGCCGCCGGCGCCGAACCGCACGTCCCCGACGCGTCCGCCGCCCTCCAGGAAGCGATCGCCGACACCCTCAGCCGCAAGGCCGTCCGCGCCTGCGCCGACCACGGCATCGACACCCTCGTCGTGGTCGGCGGCGTCGCCGCCAACTCCCGCATCCGCGCCCTGACCGAGCAGCGCTGCGCCGCCGCCGGGATCACCCTGCGCGTCCCGGCGCTGCGGCTGTGCACCGACAACGGCGCCATGATCGCCGCCATCGGCGACCTGCTCGTCCGCTCCGGCGCCGAGCCCGCCCCGCTGGACGTCTCCATCGACCCGTCCGCGCCGCTGGAGTACGCCGCCCTCACCCCGCGCGCCGCCGTCCGCGCCGCCTGACGGCCCTGACGGCCCGTTACCGCCGGGCGGCGCCCGGACCGCCCCGGCGCGCGCCCGGCGGCTCCCCCGCAGGTCGGACGGGGGTCAAGGTCCGGTCAAGGATTGCGCCGGACGGGCGACGGGGCCCTATCCTGGGGCCGATTTGAACAGACACCTCGTTCGGTGAGGCGTCTTCACGGACACCGGCCACCGGTCCCACCCGTCGGGAGACACCCCGGACCGGGACGGTCCTCCCCCGCTCGGGGGCGGTTCCGGGTGGCTTCCCGCCGCCCGCGGCCGGGGGCGTGCCGTGGAGCGCCGACGCTCCGACGAGTGGGGGGTGCACCGGGCGGTGGCGTCCGTCCCCCCTGCCGTGCCGCCGCGACCCCGACGCGCGGCCGAGACCGGGAGGAGGCGCGATGGACGGAAGTCCTGGCCATAGTCGGCCCTTCCCCGCATCCTCCACGCCGTCCTTCCGCCGTCCGAGGCGCCCCCGCCTTCCCTGACCCGACGCGGTCCGTCCCGATGCGCCCGCCTGCCCGCCCGTCCCGACCGCCTCGGGGGGCGCGGCGGTGTGTGCCGGGGGCCGTCGCCGCAGGTCGGGGACCGCGCCGGCGCGTCGTCGGGTGGCCCGCATGCCCCGTCCTGTCCGGGGCGAGGGGGTCTTCACCATGGCTGCCACCACCCTGTTCACGTCCGCCACCGCCCGGCTGCGCGACCGCACGGTCGACGCCGAGCGCCGGACCACCGTCTCCCGGACCGTCAAGTCCTCGCTGGTCTCGCTCGCCGGGCTGGTCGGCGGCCCGGTCGCCAACCAGGCCGGCGAGGAGATGGGCCGCGTCGTCGACGTGGTCGCCCGGCTCTACGGGCCGGAGCCCTACCCGCCGGTCACCGGCCTGATCATCCGGATAGGCCGGCGCCGCGCCTTCATCGCCGCCGACGCCGTCGACCGCATCCTGACCGGCCGGGTGCGGCTGCGCACCGCCCGGGTGGACCTGCGCGAGTTCAACCGCAGGCCCGGCGAGGTCCTGCTCGCCCGCGACGTGCTGGACCACCAGCTCGTCGACGTCGACGGCGTCCAGGTCACCCGCGCCGCCGACCTCTACCTGGCGCCGCTGGCCGCCCGCACCGTCCTGGTCGGCGTCGACGTCTCGCTGCCCACCCTGCTGCGCCGCCTCGGCCCCCGCCGCTGGCAGGCCCGCCCGACCCCGGACCGGGTCCTGGACTGGCAGTCCGTCGCCCCGTTCGGCGCGCAGGCCACCCACGGGCCCGCCGAGGTCCGGCTGCGCGCCTCCCGCTCCGCCCTGCACCGGCTCCGCCCCGCCGACCTCGCCGACATCCTGGAGGACCTCGGCCGGCACGAACGCCAGCAGCTGCTCGGCTGGTTGGAGCCCGAGCACGCCGCCGACGCGCTGGAGGAGATGGAGCCCGCCGAGCTGGAGAACCTCCTGCGCGAGGCGCCGCCCGAGGACGCCGCCCGGCTGGTCGACGAGATGGAGCCGGACGAGGCCGCCGACGCGCTGCGCGACCTCCACCCCGGCGAGCGCGAGACGCTGCTGGCCCGGATGCCCGCGCCCGAGGCGGCCGGGCTGCGCGCCCTGCTGACCCATCGCGAGGGCACCGCCGGCGGCGCGATGACCACCCTGCTGGTCACCGCCGAACCCGCGCACACCGTGGCCCGGGTGCGGGCGGAGCTCGCCGCGCAGGCCGACCACCGGACCGACATCGACGCGGTCACCGTGCTGGACGAGCACGGCCGACTGCTCGGCGACATCCCGCTGTTCGACCTGGCCGTGGCCGAGGACAGCACGGTGGTCGCCGACCTGGTCGCCTGGCTGGAGCAGTTCGGCCCGCCGGTGACCGTCCCGCCCGACACCCGCCTCGCCGAGGCGGCCGACCGCCTGATCGCGGCCCGGGCCACCTCCCTCCTCGTGGTCGACGAGGACGGCCGGCCGCTCGGCCGGGTCCTCGCCGACGACATCCTCGACACGCTGCTGCCCGAACGCGGGCGCCTGCACTTCCGGAGGCTCCTCAAGTGACCCGCGACCTCGGCACCCGGCCGGACCCCGGCACACCGGACACCGCACCCACCGCCGCACCCACCACACCCACCGCACCCGCCGCCGCACCGACGGGCGCGGCGGCCGCCCCCGGCCCCTCGCCCCGCCGCCGCCGGGGCCTGCGCCGGCTGGCCGCCGTCGCGATGGTCGCCGGCCCCGGCCTGGTCGCCGCCAACGCGGGCAACGACGCCGCCGGCATCGCCACCTACGCCAGCGCCGGCTCCCAGTTCACGTACGGCACGCTGTTCCTGATGGTGCTGGTCACCATCGCCCTGGTGATGGTCCAGGAGATGGCCGTCCGGCTCGGCGCCCACACCGGCAAGGGCCTGGGCGCGCTGATCCGCGAACAGTTCAGCCTGCGGCTGACCGCCCTCGCGGTGTTCTGCCTGCTGCTCGCCAACACCGGGCTGGTGGTCAGCGAGTTCGCCGGGATCGGTGCCGCGTTCGAGCTGCTCGGCGTGCCCAAGTGGGCGGTCATCCCGCCGGCCGCCGTGCTGCTCTGGTCGCTGGTGCTGTTCGGCTCCTACAAGTGGGCCGAACGCATCTTCCTGGTGATGTCGCTGGCGTTCTTCGCCTACCCGGTCGCCATGGTCCTCGGCCACCCCGACTGGGGGCAGGTCGGCGAGCACCTGGTCATCCCGCACCTGGAGCCCGGCAAGGACTTCATCCTGCTGGCCGTCGCGCTCATCGGCACCACCGTCAGCCCCTACATGCAGTTCTACGCCGCCGCCGGGGTCGTCGACCGGGGTGCCAAGCCCGCCGACTACAAACTGATCCGGGCCGACGCCGTGCTCGGTGCCGTGTTCGCCTGCGTGATCAGCCTGACCATCATCATCGCCACCGCCTCCGCGATCGGCGGCACCGGCCCGCTGGAGTCCGCCGCGCAGGCCGCCGAGGCGCTCAAGCCGGTGGCCGGGCACGGCGCCGAACTGCTCTTCGCCTTCGGCCTGATCGGCGCCTCCGCCCTGGCCGGCGCGGTGGTGCCGCTCTCCGCGAGCTACGCGATCGGCGAGGCCGCCGGCGTCGAGCGCTCCGTCTCCCGCAGCTTCCGCGACGCCCCGCTGTTCCTCGGGCTGTTCACCGCCCAGATCGCCCTCGGCGCGGTCGTCGCGCTGACCCCGGTGGACGTCATCCAGCTGCTGATCGGCACCCAGGTCCTCCAGGGCCTGATCAGCCCGATCGTCCTGGTCTACCTGCTGGTCCTCACCAACCGCCGGGCCGTCCTCGGCGAGGCGGCCAACAGCCCGCGCTACCGTCTGGCGGCCACCGTCGTGGTCGTCGGCGTGGCCGCCATGTCGACGATCCTGCTCGTCCAGACCGTCCTCGGCTGGGTCGGCGTCGGCTGAGCCACCGGCCCGCCCCCGCCGGTGGGAACGCCCTCTTCCCCCGGCTCGCGGGGGCGTGGAAGGGTGGTCGGGGCCCGGGGGCGGGGAGACCGCTCCCCGGCGGTGCCCGGCGCCCCCGCCGACCGGACGACGGGCCGGCCCGGGGCGAGGAGGGGTGATGAACAGGACGTTCGTCTCGTACGTCGGCGAGAACCGCGAGACCGTCATGCGCCTGGTCGAGGCGCTGCGCGCGTCCGGCGTCGAGGTCTGGCTGGACCGTGACAGCCTCGCGCCGGGCGTGCGGTGGAAGGCCGCCGTCCGGGACGCCATCGCCGGCGGGGAGTTCTTCCTCGCCTGCTTCTCCGCCGCGTACCAGGCCCACCACCGCTCCTACATGAACGAGGAACTGGTGCTGGCCGTCGAGGAGCTGCGGCAGCGGCCGACGACCCGGGCCTGGTTCATCCCGGTCCTGCTCGACCCGTGCGAGGTCCCGGACCGGGACATCGGCGGCGGGGAGAACCTGTGGTCGCTCCAGTGGGTCGACCTGTCCGCGGACTGGGACGCCGGGATCGACCGGATCCTGTCGGTGCTGGACCCGGCGTCCGCCGGGCTGCGCGCCGCGCAGCGCGCACTGGCCTCCGGTTCGGCCCGCGAGCGGATCCGGGCCGCGGGCCGGCTGGCGGCCATGGGGCCCCGCGCCCGGTCGGCCGTGCCCGCGCTCGGAGCCCTGCTGGACGACCCCAACGAGACGGTCCGGGCCTCGGCCGCCGAAGCCCTGGGCCGGATCGGCCACCCGGCGGACGACACGATCGCCCGGCTGCTCCACGTCCTGCGGCACGGCGACTACTACGACAGTTGGCACGCCGCGCAGGCGCTCGCCCGGCTCGGACGCCGGGCGGTCCCCGCGCTCCTGGAAGCCGCCGACTACCAGGGCCCCGGGGTGAGCGTCCACGCGGGCGACCACGCCCAGACGGCGCTGGCGGCCGTCCGCGATCCGGAGGCCGTGCCCGACCTGATGGCCGAAGCCCGCGCGGGGAACGGGTTCGCCATCGAAGCCCTCGGGGAGATCGGGCTCCCCGCGGCGGCCCCGGCCGTCCCGCTGCTCGTCGAGCTGCTCCAGGACGAGGACAGCATCCGGCACTGGCACGCGATCGAGGCGCTCGGCCGGCTCGGCGACGCCTCCGTCGTACCGGCGCTGGCGGCGAAGCTGAACGACGGGGACGCCTGGACCCGCGCGTACGCGGTCACCGCACTGGGCCGCATCGGCGGCCCGGACGCCCGCCCCCTCGTCGACCCGGCCGTCGCCGATCCGGACGCGCGGGTACGCGGGGCGGCGGTCCGGGCGGTCGACTGGCCCGGCTTCTCCGGTGACGCGCTCACCGTGCTGGCCCGGCTCCTGCACGACGTGGACGTCGTCGTGCGGATGCACGCCGCGATCGCGCTGGGCCGCCTCGGCGACCTGCGCGCCGTCCCCTTCCTGGTCGAGGCGCTCGACGACGACCAGAACGTCGTCCGGGAGGCCGTGTCCGCGCTCGGCTCCCTGCGGGCCGAAGCGGCCGTCCCCGCCCTGGTGCCGCTCCTGGACCACGAACGGCACTGGATCGTCCGCAAGTGCGCGAGGGAGGCACTGGTGGCGATCGGCACGCCCGAAGCGCTCCGCGCCGCCCGGGCCCCGCGGCCGGACGCCGGGCGGCCGTAAGCCCCGGTGCCCGTGAGTCCGGCGGCCGGGACGCGCGCCCCGGCGCCCCGGTGCCCCGGCCGGCTCCGGAGGATTTCCGCGACATCACCCGTCGGCGGACCGGGTGGCCGGGGCGGTTCTCCTACGATCGAGCCGACCACGGCCCCATGAACGGACGGGTTGGTTCCATGACCGATCGCACCACCAGGATCGACCAGTCGAAGCCGAGCATCGCCCGCGTGTACGACTACCTGCTCGGCGGCACGGACAACTACGCCGTCGACCGCGAGGTCGGCGACTACTTCATCCGGGACCTGCCCGGTTCGGTGTCGATCGCCTTCGCCAACCGCCAGGCCCTGGTCCGCGCCGTGGCCGCCATGGCCCGCGACGGCATCCGCCAGTTCGTCGACCTGGGCAGCGGGCTGCCGACCGCCGACAACGTGCACCAGGTCGCCCGGCGGCACCGGCCGGACGCGCGCGTCGTCTACGTCGACAACGACCCGACCGTGCTCGCCCACGGCGGCCGGCTGCTGGCCGCCGACGACCGCACCGCCCTGGTCGACGCGGACCTGCGCGAGCCGGAGGCGCTGTACCGCGACCCCGGCCTGCGGCGCCTGATCGACGTCGAGGAGCCGCTGGGCGTCGTCTTCAGTGCCGTCCTGCACCACCTCGACGACTCCGAACGGCCCGCCGACCTGGTGCGCTGGTGGGCGGACCGGGTGCCTCCGGGCAGCCGGGTCTACATCTCGCACTTCCGCTCCGGCGGGAACGAGGAGACCAGGCTCGCCGAACGGAAGCTGCAGGAGTCCTTCGGGCGCGGCCGCTGGCGGACCGACGAGGAGATCGCCGGCCTGTTCGGCGGCCTCGACCTGCTCGAACCCGGGCTGGTGCACTGCTCGCTGTGGCGTCCGGACCCGGTGCCGGGCGGTGACGGCCCCGAAGCCGCCCCGGGCGGAGCCCGCCCGGACGCAGACGTCACGGGCCCTGACGCCACGGGCGCAGGCGTCACGGACGGGAGCGGCCTGTCGGTGTGGGAGCGGCTGATCTCCTGCGCGCTGGCCCGCAAGCCCTGACCCGCCGGCGGGGGGGGGGGGGGCGCGGCCCCCCCCGCGCGCGGCGGGGGCCGGGGGCGGGGCGCGAACGCAAAAGGCGGCGAGGAGGGGGGTTGTTTGGAAGAG
>NZ_JBHTRF010000047.1:35844-66492 GCF_042796115.1 Kitasatospora sp. NPDC056446
GGGGTGCGGCGGGGGGGTGGGGGCGCGGGGTAGCCCCGGCGCGCGGGCCCCCCCCCCCTGCCCCGCGGGCGCGCCTCCGCCCCGCACCCCCGGGGGGGGGACGTCGGCGCGTGCTCAGCAAGGACTCAACGGCGCTGGAGGGACTTGACGTTGTCGCCGAAGCTCCAGCCCTTCGAGCCGTCCCAGTTGAGCGACCAGGTCATCAGGCCCTTCAGCGCGCCGCCGAAGGCGTTCCACGACTGGCCGACCAGACCGGGGTCCATGTAGCCGCCGCCCGCGCCGGGCTGGGCCGGCAGGCCGGGCACCTGCTTGTCGTAGGGCACCTTGACGGTGGTGCCCTGGATGGTGAGGCCGTTGTTCAGGCAGGTGGTCTGGGCGGTGAAGCCCTGCACGGTGCCGGCCTGGTAGGAGTCGCCGGTGCAGCCGTACATGCTGCCGTTGTAGTACTGCATGTTCAGCCACCACAGTTGCCCGTTGTCGGCGTACTTCTTGACGATCGGCAGGTAGGCGCCCCAGATCGAGCCGTAGCTGACGCTTCCGCCGGTGACGTACGCCGTCTCGGGGGCCATCGTCAGGCCGAAGCCCGCGGGCATCTGGGCCAGCACGCCGTCGATGATACGCATCAGGTTGGCCTGGGAGGCGGACGGCGTGTTGATGCTGCCGCTGCCGGACAGGCCGGTCTCGATGTCGATGTCGATCCCGTCGAAGTTGTACTTCTTGAGGATCGGGACGACGGTCGCCACGAACCGGTCGGCGACGGTGCTGGAGCTCAGGTCGATGCCCGCGGCGGCCCCGCCGATCGACATCAGGATCGTCGCACCGGCCGCCTTGGCCTGGCACATCTCGGCCGGGGTCGACACCTTGACGTTGCTGTCCATGCCGTCCTGCCACAGGACGGTGCCGTCCGAGAGGATGACCGGGAAGGCGGCGTTGATGACGTTGTAGCCGTGCGCGGCGATCCGGCTGTCCGTGATGGGGACCCAGCCCATGCCGGGGTGGACGCCGTTCACGGCGCCGTCCCAGTTCTCCCAGTACCCCTGGAGGACCTTGCCCGACGGCTTCGGCTTCGTGGGGCAGGTGTCGCCCGGCGGTGTGGTGGTCGGCGGGGTCGTGGTGGGCGGGGTGCTGGTGGGCGGGGTGGTGGTCGGGGGCGTGCTGGTCGGCGGGGTCGTCGTGGGCGGCGCGGTGGTGGGCGGCGCGGTGGTCGGGCTGGGGCTGCTGCCGCCGGGGCCGGTCAGTGACACGTCGTCCGCGTAGTACGCGGGCTGCCCGTACCAACCGTGCAGGTAGACGGTCACCGAGGTGGTGTTCGCGCCGGTGGTGAAGTCGACGCTGAGCTGACCGTACGTGGCGCTGCTGGGCGTCCAGGTGGACGGGGTGCCGGTGAGGCCGGTGCCGGTGGCGCCCAGGTAGACGTAGCTGCCCTGGACGTAGGCGCTCAGCGTGTACTGGGAGTTGGGCTGCACGCTGACGGTCTGGCTGCACTGGGCGTTGTCCAGGCCGCTCGGCGTGGCCTGGAGCGCGGCGGCGCCGGAGTGGACCGGGCTGCCGACGGCCACGCCGGAACCGCCGGTGCAGCTCCAGCCGGAGAGTCCGTTCTCGAACCCCGGGTTGGCCACCAGGTTGGTGGTGGCGGCCCCGGCGTTGACGGTGCCGGCCACGGCGATGCCGGCCCCGATGACGGCGGCGGCGCTCACCACGGCGAGGGTGCGGTTCAGGACGGTGGGCCCGTGCTGGGCGCGGCCGGCCCGGTTCACCCGGGGGGCGCGTTCCACGGTCGCCCGGTGCGGACGGGCGGCTCGCGACGGCTCGTTCCCGGTGCGGTCGCCCTCGGGGCGGCCGGGGTCCGGACAGGCCTGGGCATCGCCGGTCGGGCGTGGGGTACGCGACCTTCGACGGAACATGCTGTGCTCCCTTCCCTCCGGGCGCCATGGACATGACCGACGCGTGGGGGCGTGGCGCCCGGGTCTGGGTGTGGTGGGGGACATGTGGGGCTGTGCCGGACCGGATCGTAGGAGGGGCGGCAAGTCACGTCAATAGGTCTGGACCAATTCCGGCAACCGCGGCCGGACCCTGGCCGGTTCCGCCGGGGAGCCCGGCCCGTCGGGCGGGCGCACGGCCCACGTACCCGCCCGACAGGGGGTCAGGCGCCGGTGCCGGTGCGGCGGCGCAGGCCCAGGACGCCGAGCGCGGCCCCGACCACGCCGACCGCGATGCCGACGATCCCGAGCGTGCGGGCGGTGCCGTCGGAGCCGGAGGACGAGGACGCCGAGGACGAGGACGCGTCGCCGGACGCACCCGCGGCGACGGCCTTGGTGAGGGCCAGGATCGGCGCCGGGTGCTGCGGTTCGGCCTGGCCCGGGACGCTCTCGTCGATCCACCGCACCACGGTGCCGTCGTCATAGGTCTGCAGGGCCTTGAGGACCAGCTTGTCGGTGTCGGTGGGCAGCGGGCCGAGCGAGACCCGGAAGTCCTGGAACTGGCCGGGGGCGATCTTCGTCCCGGCGTCCGCCGTCCAGCTGACCTTGGAGACGGCCTCGGTGATCTCGTCGCCGTCGTCGGTCTTGACCGGGGTGGCCAACTTCGTCTTCTCCGTCGTCGCGGTCCAGCCGGGCAGCGGCTCCGTCGACACCGAGGCGACCGGGTGGTCGGCCGGCAGCGCGACCTCCAGCTTGGTGGTGGAGGCGGTGTCGCTCTCGTCCGGCACGCGGACGGCGACGACGGTGTAGCCGCCCTGGGCGGCGGTGCCCGGCTGCACGGTCACGTGCGCGAAGGCGGGGACGGCGGTGGCGAGTACGGCGGCGCCGGCGAGCACGGTCGCGGCGGCAGCGCGCCGGGAAACGAGGGAACGCATGGGAATGGTCTCTCCGTCCGGGAGATGGGCACCTCACGGACCGGCCCGGCGGCATGGCGCCGGCGGCCGGTGTGACGTGCGGTGATCGGGGGGGGGAACGCGGGGTGTCGTCGCCCGGGCACGGCCGTCCGGCGGCACGGGCACCTGCCCCCGCCGTCGGCTACGCGCCCGCCGCCCCGGGAGGCCCCCGGCGCACCACGCTGTACCGCAGGACCGCCGACGGTCCGGCAACACCGCCGCCCGCCACCGGCACCGGCCCGGGGCCCGGGCCCGGCACGGCCGCTCCGGCGGGCCCGAGCAGCCGGGCGAGGGCAGCCGCGAACCGTCGGCGCCAGCGCCGGGCCAGCGCCCGCAGGGCGCGCGCCATGCCCAACAGCCGCCACAGCGCCACCTCGACGCGGTGCAGCAGCCACCCGGTGGCCAGCGCGGCGGCGAGATGGGCCGCCGCCATCGCGGGCGAGTGCCCCAGCAGTCCGGAGTGCGCCGTCGAATGCGCGGCGCCCGCCACCGCACCGGGGTGGTTCAGGTGCCCATGGGCACCTGCCGCCGTCCCGCTCCGCCTCGCCGGGCCGCCGGCCGGGACGTCCACCCCGGTCCGGAACAGCAGGTGCAGGCCCAACTGGCCGGCCCCGAACACCCCCGTGATCGCCGGCAGCGACCTGCGCCGCCCCGCCCCGGCGGCACCCGCGCACGCCACCAGCAGCCAGCCGGCCGCGAGCGGCCCCGCACCCACCCGGCCACCGGCGACAGTGTGCGCGGCGGCGGCGAGCGCCACGCTCACCGTGGCCAGCACGACCGCCCGCAGCAGCCGCACATCGGCGGCGGCCCGGGGGCCCCTGGTACGGAGGAGGGCGGACATGGCCGGCCCATCATGCCAGTCCGGCCGCCCCGTGGTGAGCCCCTCCGGGGCCCGGGGTCGTCGGGCCCCGGAGGGCTCGAAACGCACGACGGGCCCGAAACGCACGGCGGGCCTGAAGTCGGCGCGGCGCGGCACGGTGAGGACGGCCCGTCGTGGCGAAATGGAAAGGATCCGGTCACGGGTCCGTGCGTCACACCACGGCGCCCGCGGCCTCTCGGAACGCCCGGCCCCGAACCGGTTTCTCGGCAGCCCCCCGGGGGGCATTGCCACCCCTGCCCGTTCCCGTCGGGTGCCCGCTCCGTCTGTGCGAGGGTGGCGGCATGCTGATCGTGATGGCGGGACTGCCCGGTTCGGGCAAGAGTGCGGTGGCCGGGATGCTGGGACGGAGCCTGGCCGCTCCGGTCGTGTCCGTCGACCCGATCGAGGCCGCGATGTGGCGTGCGGGGGTGGCGCGCTCCCAGCCCACCGGGCTCGCGGCGTACATCGTGGCCGAGGCCGTGGCCGACGGCGTCCTGGCCGTCGGCCGGCCGGTGATCGTCGACGCGGTCAACGCCGTGGAGCCGGCCCGGGCGCAGTGGCGGTCGCTGGCGGACCGCCACGGCGTCCGGGCCGCGTTCATCGAGGTGGTGTGCCCGGACCCGGCGGTCCACCGCCGCCGGCTGGAGGGCCGTTCCCGGGGCATCGAGGGCTTCGCGGAACCGACCTGGGAGGCCGTGGAACGGCTGCGGGACGAGTTCGCCCCGTGGACCGATCAGCGGCTGGTGCTGGACACCACGGCCGACCTGACCTCCACCGCCGCGACGGCGCTCGAATTCCTCGCCCGGGGCCGCGACTGATCTGCCGCGTCCTGCGGCGGCACGCTCCGGGGCCGGTGCGGTGTGCCCCGGGTGACGACCAGTTCGATGTCGCGCAGCGCCGCGACGGACCGGGTCGGATCCCCCGCGACGACCAGGAGGTCGGCGTCGAGTCCAGGGGCGATCCGGCCGGTCCGCTCCGCGAGGCCCAGGGCCGCGGCCGTGTCGACGGTGGCCAGTTCGATCGTGCGGGACGGCGTGAAACCCAGGTGCTCGAAGAGTTCGAGGCTGCCGACGAAGTCGTCGAACGGGGCACCCGGGATGCCCGCGTCGGTGCCCGCGACGAGCCGCACGCCCCGCTCCTCCAGCCATCCGATCCGGCCGAGCAGGCGTCCGGTGATCCGGTCGCCGTACTTGGCGGCGTAGTTGCGCCAGTCCGCGCTGATCGCGGTGCAGACCGCGATCCCCTTCCGGGCGAGCTCCCGGGCCAGCTCGTCGGGCGCGTCGAAGCCGTCGGCGTTGGCCAGGGTGCAGTGTTCGACGGTGTCGACGCCCGCCGCCACGGCGGCGCGGACGCCGTCGGTGCCGTGCGCGTGGGCGGCGACCCGGCGACCGGCCCGGTGGGCCTCCTCGACCACCAGGGCGAGGTCCGGCACGTCGTACTGGGACTCCCACATGCTCGCCCCGCCGGCCGTCAGGTGACCGCCGGTCGCCATCACCTTGATCAGGTCCGCGCCGAGCCGGAGATTGCGCCGGACCACGTCGCGGATCTGCGCACCGCCCTGCGCCTCGCCGCCGAAGAACCAGCAGTGCCCGCCGGGCGGTGTCAGCGGGGCCCCGGCCGAGAGGATCCGCGGGCCGACGGCGCGTCCGGCGGCGACGGCGTCGCGCAGCCGTCCGGCGAGCCCGCCGCGGTCACCGAGGTCGCGGACGGTGGTGACACCGGACGCGAGCAGCTGTGCGGCCCGGCCGGCCATCGCCCGGTACAGCTCGTCGTCGCCGGTGGCGGCGAGGGTGGCGACCGGGTCCGGCCCCGCGTCGAACGCGAGGTGGACGTGTCCGTCGACGAGGCCCGGAAGGATCGTCCCGTCGGGATGGCCGGACCGTTCGGCGTCCGGCCCGGCGAGCGCGTCGACCTCGGAGCGCGGGCCGACCGCCCGGATGACGGTGTCCTCCACGAGGACGGCGCCGTCGTGGATCACCTCGCCGGCCGGGCCGGGGAGCACCCGGGCCGCGGTGAGGACGGTCCGCCGGGCGGTCCGCGGCGCTCCCCGGCTCACCACGAGCTACGCCAGCGCGGCGCCCGGCGCTCCAGGAAGGCCCGTGCGCCCTCCTCACCGTCCGGGCCGGCCAGGACCGGGGCGAAGATGGCGTCCTGGAGGAGGAAGGTCTCCTTCTCCTCGGCCTCTACCGCCGCGCGCAGGGCCTCCTTGGTGGCCAGGACGGCGCGGGGCGAGTTGCGCCGGATCTCCTGGGCGAGTTCGAGGGCACCGGCGAGCGCTCCGCCGGCGGGGGTGACCCGGTTGACCAGGCCGATCTCCGCGGCCCGGATCCCGGTGACGGGCGAGCCGGTGAGGAGCAGTTCGAGGGCGATGGAGTACGGCACCCGCCGGGGCAGCCGTGCGGCGCCGCCCTCGGAGGCGACCAGGCCCCGGGTCACCTCCGAGCAGGTGAACCGGGCGTCCTCGGCCGCCACGACCAGGTCGCAGGCCAGCACCAGGTCGAACCCGCCCCCGAGGGCGTGCCCCTCGACGGCGGCGATCAGCGGCTTGCGGACGTTCACCCGGGTCGGCGGGGTGAACTCGGAGCTGCCGTCGACGGGTGCCGAGGTGCCGGCCACCGCCGCCTTGAGGTCCTTCCCACTGGAGAAGTGGCCGGCGGCCCCGGTGACGACGCCCACGGCGACGGCCGGGTCGGCGTCGATCCGTTCGAGGGCCTGGGTGAGCTCCCGCGCGGCGTGGAAGTCGGTCGCGTTGCGCACCTCGGGCCGGTCGATCGTGATGATCAGGACACCGTCGCGGACCTCGGTGAGCACGCTGGGTTTGCGGGCGGTCGTCATGCTGTTCCTCCAGGGGGTCGCGCGGGGGGATGCGCAAGGGGCCGGATTGCCGGGTGGGACGGGTGGAGTTCGGGGGCGATCAGGGCCCGGACGGCGTCCGGGTCGGTGGTGAACCGCCAGACGGGGTCGGCGGGTCCGTCGGCCGGTCCCTGCGCGGGCACCCAGCGGTGGCCGGCCGGGGCGTCGACCGGCGGATCGGACGGGGCGTCGGACCGCCCGCCGTACGGATCCGACCGGAAGACCAGGTGCAGCGCGTGCCGCACGCCCGGTCCGACGGCCCCCTCGTACTCGACGACCCGCACCAGTTCGGGCGGACGGTCCGGCCACGGCACGGGCGCGAGGGCGGCCGCCCGGTCGCCGAGCACCGACTCGACGGTCCGGTCCGGGCCGGCCTCGACGGCGGGCAGCACGGCTCCGTCCGGCCCGTCCCGGACCAGCAGCGACCCGCCCCGGTGGATCAGCAGATGGGCGGTCACCGATGCCTCGTACCAGTAGGAGGGGTGGTTCTCGGACATGTCGTCCCGTTCCCGGCGGCCGGCCCGGCCGGCGCGTCCGTCGAAGGCCTCGCCGCGGCGCGTCATGCGTCGGCCGGCAGCAGTCGGGCGGTGTCGGTGGCGACCCCGAGGACGTCGACCAGCACCCGGTGGAGCTCCTGCTCGTCAGGGATGGCGGTGCGTTCCACTCCGGCAGGGCCGGTCCGGTACCAGGACCCGCGTCCCACCGTGACCACCGCGCCGTCCTCGGTGCGCAGTTGGGCGAAGTAGGCGCCGTTGGCCCGCCGGTAGTCCGCGCCCTGGAGGCTCCGGTAGAGCGCTTCGGCGACCGCCGGCGCCCTCGTCACGGCCAGGATCCGGATCAGTTTGGGCTTCCGGCCGACCAGGCTGAGCGTGGAGATCTGCCACAGGCCGTCCGGGCGGCGGTCGATCGCGTAGGGGACCAGCCCGTCGGTCCGGTTCCCGTCCACCAGGGCCAGGGGTGTCCCGGTGAGCAGGGTGGTGTCGACGACGTGACGGAAGCCGTCGACCGTGACGACCACCGTGACGTGGTTGGTCCGCAGGGTGCCGCTGTCGCCGCCGATCTGGCCCAGGCCGAGGGCGGCGTCGAAGCCGTACGCGGTCAGCAGGGCCTGGAGTGCCTCGGCGGACTCCATGCACAGGTTGCCGACCCCGCGCGCCATGGCGGTGCGGAGGAAGTCGTCCGGGCGCATGCCCCGCACCTCGGAGCCGCCGGCCGCGAGGGCGACCCGGATCAGCAGGTTGTCGAACGGAACCCTGGTGCACCAGCGCCGGTAGACGTCCGTCAGCGCGGCGAGGGTCGGGGCCGCGGGCGGGGCGGGGAGCCCCAGCCAGGCGGTGACCTGCCGGAGGGTGTCCGGGCTCAGGGCGTTCACCGCAGCAGCCTCCGGAAGAAGTCGACCAGCGTGCCGGTGTGCTCGTCGAAGGACAGCTCGTGCCGGTGGCGGACCGCCGACCTCGTCCGGAGGCGGTCGGCGGACTCGCCGCGCAGCAGGGTGGCGAGTTCCTCCTCGGTGTCGTAGGTCAGTCCGAGGTCGAGCCGGTCGCCGAGGCGGTTGGCGGCCACCCGGTGGCCGTCGTTGCGCAGGTGGATCCAGGGCAGCCCAGCGGCGGCGTAGGTGCCCAGCCGGGCCGGGAGGTTGAGGTCGTTCCACACCGCGCGCCGCAGGTCCCCGCCGTTGCGGCTGGGGACGATGTGGCCCCAGGCCGCGTCGTAGCGGGAGAGTTCCGCGACCCAGTCCTGCGGGCGGACCGGGTCGTGCAGGTGGAGGTGGCGGCCGGGCTTGGCCCCGGCCCAGCGCGAGCCCCGCCGGGTGTACGGCTGGGCGTAGAGGTGCAGGTGGATCCCGTGGGCGGCGAGCCGGTCCACGTCACCGAGAACGGTGCGGCCGACGCAGACGGTGTGCAGTTCGCCGTCGGTGTCGGAGAGCTTCGCGGACCAGTCGTCGGTCATCCAGTCACGTTTGGGCAGGTCCCCGTCGAGCACCAGGGTGGTCGCCCGGTCGAAGTCATCGCCGAGGAAGGCCTCGAACCACTCCCGCAGTTCCACGGAGGCGAAGACCCGCCCCCAGGACTGGGTGACGAGCGTGTGCAGTTCGTCCCAGAGCCCGGCGCGCTGCGCCATCATCGGGCTCTCCTTGAAATGGAAGACGAACGGGATGCCGAGGTGGCGCTGGTTGTAGGTGAAGACCTCGTGGATGAAGGGCAGCGCCTGCCAGTTGAGCAGCGCGTATATCAGGTCGGGCGGGGACTCGCGCAGGGCCCGCCGCCAGTCGGCGGCCGGGAGCTCGCGGACACCGGGGAAGGGCAGCGGGCCCGCCGTGTCCCAGAAGTCGGGCCGGGGCGTCCACAGGCCGGACAGGCTGTGGCCGTGCTCGCGCAGGGCGAGGACGCGTTCCGGGTTGAAGCCGAGCGAGCCGACCAGCAGGATCCGCAGGCCGTCGTCGGCGCGGTCGGCCCCGTAGGCGCGGCCGGCGGCGGACGGGCCGTACGGGCCGGGCGCGGCCGGGCCCAGACCGGCGAACCGCCGGACCTCGTCGAGCCGCAGGGCGGGGTCGGCCGGGCGCCAGTCGAGCGGGACGCCGGGGTCGAGTCCGTAGTACTGCCGGTAGACGGGCAGTCCGAAGCTCTGGCCGTGCCAGGTCGTGCCGCGCAGCCCGCGCCCGGAGATGATCTTGTGGCGTTGGCGCGGATGGTCCGACCACTCGCAGGTGACCCGTCCGGTGTGCACGAACTCGGCGCCCGAGCGCAGCAGGCCGCGCCAGCGGTCCGCCTCCAGGGCGTCGGACACGGACTCCCGGCGTTCGACCCAGGGCACGACCAGGGCGGCCTCCCTGCGGTGCACGACCTGGACGAGCGCGAGCAGGTTGCCGCTCGCCAGCGGCCAGTCGGGGCACGGCCGGTCGGCCGGGTCGCCGAGCACGGCCCGTTCCCGGCCGGGCGTCACGTCCGGGCGCAGCGTGGCGGACTCGACGGGGTTGCGGGCGTTGAGTTCGGTCCGGTCGTGCCAGCGCAGCCCGGCGTAGGCGAGTTCGGCGCCAGGTCGGGCGGTCAGGGCGGCGACGCAGGTCTCCAGGTGCTCGGCGTCCCAGTAGTCGTCGGAAGGGAGGTAGGCCAGGAACCGGCCGGTGGCGGCGGCGGCGCCGCGGTTGAGGGCGGCGCCGAGGCCGAGGTTGACGGTGTGCCGGAGATAGCGCAGCCGAGGGACGGCGAACGCGTTCACCACGTCCCGGGTGCTGTCCGGGGAGGCGTCGTCGACGACGATCAGCTCCCAGTCGGTGAGGGTCTGCGCGAGCAGGCTCCCCAGGGCGCGGGCGACGAAGTGCTCGTGCCGGTACGTCGGCATCAGCACCGACACCGTGACCTGGTCGCGGCCGGGCACCTCGTCGGTCGTGTTCAGTGCCATGAGTGCGAATACCCCCCGTCCACCACGAAGCTGACACCCGTCACACCGCGTGACGCCGGTCCGGCCAGGTGCACCGCGAGTCCGCCGAGGTCGTCGGGCACCCCCCAGCGTCCGGCCGGCACCCGCGGCAGCACCCGGTCGACGAAGCGCGCGGAGGCGAGGTGGGGCGCCAGCATGGGCGTGTCGACGAAGCCCGGCACGATGGCGTTGGCGCGGATGCCGTGGCGGGCGAGTTCCGGGGCGGCCGCGCCGACCAGCGCTCCGACCGCGGCCTTGCCGGCCGCGTAGTGGGCGGTCCTGGCCTGGCCGGTGGCCGCGGCGATGGAGGAGACCGCGACCAGGCTGCCGCCCCGGCCGTGCCCGGCCATGTGCCGGGCCGCGGCGCGCAGTGTCAGGAAGGTGCCCTCCAGGTTGGTCCGCAGGACGCTGCGGAAGGTCTCCGGCGCCATGGCCAACGAGGGGTCCTGGCGGTTGACGCCCGCCGCCGTGAAACAGAAGTCCACCGGCCCCAGGACCTCTACGGTCCGTTCCAGCGCGGCCTCCACCTCGTGCTCCCGGGAGACGTCACAGGCGACGTGGTGGAGGCCGGCCGACCGGCCGGCGGTGTGCCGGGCCCCTCCGGCCGTGCGGGACCACACCGCGACCCGGGCCCCGGCCCGCGCGAGGTCCCGGGCGATTCCCAGCCCTATGCCACTGCTCCCGCCGGTGACCACGCCCACCTGACCGTCCAATCGGATTTCCGTCCGTCGTGCCACGGCACCGTCCTGGTTCTCCGCATTCCGGCCGACTGCTGCCGACGACGCGGTGAATTCCGTCCGGGAATTACCGATCGGCCGCCGCGGTCGCTTTCTCCGCTTTCACGCTACGGGTTCGGAATCCTCCGCGCGGTGGTCCGCGTCCGTTCTTGTGCGCGCGGACAAAGGGCTTGTCCACGGACCCAGTCCCGCGGGCCGGGGCGGCCGCCGGGCCCCCGGCCGGGCCATCCTGACGCCGAGGTCCCGGTGGGCGGGAGCGGACGGCGAGGACGTCCGCGGGAGGCGGGAAGGCAGGAACGGCATGAATCACAGCGACGCGCGGGAGCGGTCCGTCGTCATCGGGGGTGCCGGCCAGGTGGGGCGGTTGTTCACCGAGCTGCTGTCCGGAGCGGGCGCGGTCACCGTCATCGACCCCCGGGCGCGGCCCGGTTCGGCGCCGGCCGGGGTCCGGCTGATCGCGGAGGAGGCGGGCGGGCCGAGGGCCGCGACCCGGGCCGCGCTGGCGGCGGCCGGCACGGTGGTCCTCGCGCTGCCGGAGTCGGCGGCGCTCGCCGTGGTGGCGCCGGTCGCCGCCGCGATGGGCCCGGGGGCGCTGCTGGTCGACACCCTCTCGGTGAAGACCGCGATCGCCGAACGGGTCCTGGTCCTCGCCGCGAGGCACGGGCTGGAGGCGCTGGGGGTGAACCCGATGTTCGGCCCGGCCCTGGGGTTCCCCGGCCGACCGGTCGCCGCCGTACCGCTCCGTCCGGGCGCGCGCACCGACCGGTTCCTCGCCCTGTTGGCCGGGGCCGGCGCCCGGGTGGTGCGGCTCGACGCCGGCCGGCACGACCGGGCCGTCGCCTCGATGCAGGCGGCGACCCACGCCGCCGTGCTGGCCTTCGGCCAGGCCCTGGCGGTGCTCGGGCCCGAGGCCGACGTCCTGGTCGGGCTGGCCCCGCCACCACACCTGGTCATGCTGGCCCTGCTGGCCCGGATCTGCTCCGGCGAGCCGGAGGTGTACTGGGACGTCCAGGCGGGCAACCCGCTCGCCGAACGGGCGCGCACCGGGCTGGCCGACGGCCTGGCCCGGCTCTCCGCGGTAATCGGGCGGGCGGACGAGGCGGGGTTCCGGGCGCTGCTGGCCGAAACCGGGGGCTTCCTCGGCCCGCACCGGGAGGAGCTGGCGGCACGCTGCGCGGCCCTCTTCGACGGGCCCGGACTGCGCTGACCCGCCGGGGGTCAGGCCCGGGGCCCACCGCTCCCGCCCACGGCGGCCGCCACCACGCCGGCGGCGGTGCGCAGGCCGGCCAGCTGGTCCCGGGTCAGCTCCCACTCGACCACCTCGGCCCGCCCGGCGCCGACCAGCGCGGGCACCCCCAGGCTGAGGCCGCTCAGCCCGTACTCGCCGTGCAGCGCGGCGGAGACCGGCAGCAGGGTACGGGTGTCCGCGAGCACGGCCCGCACCAGCGCCGCGATCCCGGCCCCGCTGGCCCACGACGACGTCCGCCCGGTCCCCAGTCGCTGCCAGCGCCCGTACCACTCCCGAGCGTACCCGGCGGCCGAGTCCCGTTGGGCGGCGTCCAGCGGGACCGGCCGGCCGTCCAGCCGGACCCGGTCGAACAGCGGCACGGTGTGCGGGCCGTGCTCGCCAACGGCCCAGGCCGACACCCGGTGCCGGTGCACGCCGAGCGCCAGGGCGACGCCCCGGCGGAGGCGGAGCGAGTCGTTGAGCGTGTAGCCGAGGACGGTGGCCCCGGCGGGCAGGGACCGGGCGGCGAGCGTGCACAGCGGGTCGACCGGGTTGGTGGCCAGCACGAGCGTCCCCGGCCAGTGCGCGGGCAGCGCCGCCAGCACCTGCTCCAGGATCACGGCGTTCTCCCACAGGAAGTCGGCGCGTGCCGCGCCGTCCCGGTGCGGCACGGAGGCGGCCAGCACCACCACGTCCGCGGCGCCGGCCGCGCCCAGCGGCACCGCGGCAACCGTTGCGGCCTCCGAGGGCACCAGCCGCAGGTCCATCACCTGGGCCGCGAGCAGGGCGCCGGCGGTGTCCACCAGCTCCAGCCGACCCCGGAAGCCGCCGCCGAGGAGTGCCGCCGCCGTGGCCGCGCCGACCGCGCCCGCGCCGCCCACCACGCACACCCGTACCGGTTCCCCGTCGTGCCCCACCGGAGCCTCCACCCGCCGTCCGACCGTCATCGGCCCGACGGTAGCCCGCGCCCCCGGGGCGGTTCCGTGGGCGGCCCACCAAACTGTTCTGTGCTCAGAGACAATCCACCCCGGCCGGATATCCGGGTACGTTCCTTCCGGCGCGGACCGGAACACGGCCGGCCGCAAATCGCGGACCGAGGTGGAGATGGCTGGCACAGGCATACTCGAACAATTCAGTCTCGCCGGGAAAACGGCGGTGGTCACCGGCGGGAATTCCGGAATCGGTCTGGGAATCGCCCGGGGCCTGGCCCAGGCCGGCGCCGACGTCGCCGTCTGGGGGCGCGACACCGCCCGCAACGAGGCGGCCGCGGCGGCGCTGGAGGCCGAGGGCGCCAAGGCGCTGGCACTGTCCGTCGACGTTTCGGACCCGGAGCAGGTGGAGGAGGCCGCCGCGCGGACCCTCGCGTGGTCCGGTCGCATCGACACCTGTGTCGCCGCCGCCGGCACCAACGCCTCGGTGCCCTTCGTCGACACCAGCCTGGAGGAGTTCCGCCGGGTCGTGGCGACCAACCTGGAGGGCACCTTCCTGACCTTTCGGGCCGTCGCCCGGCACCTGGTCGAGCACGGCGGCGGCAGCCTGTTGGCCGTCTCCTCGATCTCCTCGCACAGCGGCCAGCCGCGCGCCGCCCACTACGCGGCGAGCAAGGCCGGGACCACCGCCCTGGTGCGGAGCCTGGCGGTGGAGCTGGCACGCCACGGGGTCCGGGCCAACTCGGTGGTCCCCGGCTGGATCGAGACCCCGATGATCGCCGAGTTCCTGGAGAACGAACGCTTCGTGGAACGCGTGCTGCGCCGGGTCCCGCAACGCCGCTGGGGCACACCCGAGGACCTCGCCGGGCTCGCCGTCTACCTGGCGAGCCCCGCCGCCTCCTACGTCACCGGCGCCGAGATCGTCGTGGACGGCGGTTACACGCTCTTCTGACCGACCACAGAGAGGCCGACCGATGCCGACGCCCCCTGCGGTCCTGATCTCCGTGGGCACCGCCAATCCCCCGCAGCGCTACACCCAGCAGGACCTCCTCGACCGCTTCGGCGTCTCGGACGCCAAGGTCGCCGCCGTCTTCACCAACAGCCACATCGACCACCGCCACCTGTACCTCCCCGACGGCGAGCCGTCCTCCGAGACCCAGGGCGAGCTCCTCGAACGCCACCGCTCGGGCGCGCTGGACATGGGCGTGCGGGCGATCACCCGGTGCCTGGAGGAGACCGGGCTGGACGTCCGGGACATCGACTACCTGTGCTGCGTGACCACCACCGGCTTCCTGTGCCCCGGGATCAGCGCCCTGCTCGTCGCGGAACTCGGCCTGCGTCCCGACGTCAGCCGCTCCGACATCGTCGGCATGGGCTGCAACGCCGGCCTCAACGGACTCAACCCGGTGGCCGCCTGGAGCGCGGCCAACCCGGGACGGTACGCGCTGATGTTGTGCGTGGAGGTCTGTTCCGCCGCCTACGTCTGGGACGGGTCGATGCGCTCGGCCGTGGTCAACGCCCTCTTCGGGGACGGCGCCGCCGCCGTCCTCGTGGGCACGTCGGCGCCCGCCGGGCTCGCTGACCGGCCGCTGCCCAAGGTCCTGGGGTTCAGCAGCCAGGTCCTGGCCGGGAACCTGTCCGCCATGCGCTTCGACTGGGACCACGTCCAAGCCAAGTACAGCTTCTACCTCGACCCGCTGATCCCCTACGTCATCGGCGCCAACGTCGCCACGCCCGTCCTGCGGCTGCTCGGCGAACACGGCCTGAAACCGGACGACATCGACCACTGGGTGGTGCACTCCGGCGGCAAGAAGGTGATCGACGGGGTCAAGTACAACCTCGACCTCACCGACCACGAGCTGCGGCACACCCGCTCCGTCCTGCGCGACCACGGCAACCTCTCCAGCGGCTCATTCCTGTTCTCCTACGGCCGCCTGCTGGCCGAGGGGACCGTCCAGACAGGGGATTACGGCGTCATGATGACCATGGGTCCGGGTACCACGATCGAAACGGCGCTGGTCCGGTGGTGACGCCGGCCACGACCCTGACCGTGCACCGGCTCCCGGTCGGCGCGGGCGCACCCGACGGCCGGCTCACCGCCGCGCTGCGCGCGGTCACGGACGCCGCCGCGGCCGACCCGACCGCGCCGCTGGTCCTCGCCCTGGAGCCTGCACCGCACCCGCCGGCCCGGCCCGAGGGGCTGCCCGCGTGGAGCCGCTGGGAGAAGGAGCTCATCCGGCTGGAGCGGCTGCCGGCACCCGTGGTCGCGCTGCTCGACGGCACGGTGCACGGCACCGCCCTGCAGCTCGCGCTCGCCACCGACCTGCGCTTCGCCACCCCGGACACGGTGCTGGCCGCGACCGAACTCGCCGACGGCTACCTGCCGGGCCTGGCGATCCAGCGCCTCGTCCGGCAACTGGGCGTCGGCCACGCCCGCCGCATGGTGCTGTCCGGCGCCGGGCTCACCGCGACGGACGCGGAACGGCTCGGCCTGCTGGACGCCGTCGACCCCGACCCGGCCGGCGCGGCGGCCCGGCTGCTCGCCGTCCGCGCCATCGCCCCGCCACTGTGGCACCTGGCCCGCCGGCTGCTCCTGGAGAGCCACGAGTCGAGCACCGAGGACGCCCTCGGCGGAACCCTCGCAGCCCAGGAACGCGCGCTCCGCGAGGGGGCCCTGACGTGACCCCGGACCTCCACCCGAACGCCCGCCACTGGGAGGACTTCCGGGTCGGCGACCGCTTCTCGACCGCCGCCCGGACCGTCCAGGCCGCCGAACTCGCGGCCTTCGCCGAGCTCAGCGGCGACCACAACCCGCTGCACTCCGGCGGCGACCCGGTGTTCGGCCGCCCGATCGCCCACGGGCTGCTCGGGGCTGCCCTCGCCGTCGGCCTGGTCGAGGAGACCGGCATCCACCACGGCACCACGATCGCCATGGTCGGCCTCACCGACTGGCGCTTCCACGCCCCGCTGCTGGCCGGGGAGAGCGTCCGGGCCCGGATGCGGGTCACCGCCACCCGCCCCAGCTCCCGGCCCGGCCGGGGCGTGCTGACCCGTCGGCTCGAACTCGTCGACCGGCACGGGGTCGTGCTGCAGAGCGGGGAGACCACCCTGCTGGTGCGCGCCCGCGGCGGCGCCGGGGAGAACGGGTGAGCGCGCCCGCCCCGGTCGCCGTCGTCGGAGCCGGCTGGGCGGGGGCCGCCGCCGCGCACCGGCTGCACCGGCTCGGGCTGGCCGTGCACGTCTACGAGCGGGCCCCGGTCACCGGCGGGCACTCCCGGGCGGAACGGCTGCGCGGCGTCCTGTACGAGCCGAACGGTCCGCACATCTTCCACACCGCCAACCCCGAGGTGGCCGCCCTGGTCGGCCGGCACGGCATGGCACGCCGCTACGAGCACCGGGTACTGACCGAGGTGTACCTCCACGAGGACGACGACGCCCCCCGGCTGCTGGCTTGGCCGCCGCAGGTCTCCGAACTGCGCGAACTGCCGCTGTGGCCCCGGGTGGCCGCCGAGCTCGCCGCCCGGCCCCGGACACCGTCGCGCACCGACCTGGAGGCGTACTGCGTCTCCATCATGGGGCGCACCCTCTTCGACCTGTTCATCCGTGACTACACCGAGAAGCAGTGGGGCCGCAGCGCCCACGAACTGTCCGCCGCGTTCGCGCCGGGCCGCCTCGAACTGCGCGACGACGGCTACCGGCGGCTGTTCCGCGACCCCTGGGAGTTCTTTCCGCCCGACGGGCCCCAGACGGTCATCGACAGCCTGCTCGTCGGCGTTCCCGTCACCACCGGGGCCCGGCTGGGCATCGGAGACCTCGACGACCTGGCACGCCGCCACAGCGCCGTGGTGCTCACCGCGCCGCTGGACGAGTTCACCGGCCGCACCGGCGAACTCGCCTGGCGGGGGATCAGGACCGTGTCCTGCTACGAGCCGACGCACGGCCCCGGGTCCACGGCGACCCCCGGCTACGTGGTCAACCGGCCCTCGCACCGGGTGCCGTACACCCGCACGGTCGAGACCAAGCACGCCTCGGGCCAGCGCGTCCAGGGGACCGTCGTCAGCTACGAGTACCCGGGGTCGGCCGAACGCCACTACCCGGTCCCCACCCCGGACCGCCGCTACGAGCGCCGGAACGCGGAACTCAAGGACGTCATCCGGGCCCGCAGCCCGATCCCCGTCCACTTCTGCGGGCGACTCGCCGACTACACCTACATCAACCAGGACCGCGCCATCGAGCAGGGACTCGCCTGCGCCCGACAAGTGGCGGACCACCTGCTGCACGCGGCCGACGCCCCGACCCGCCCCGTCCGAACCGAGAACCGGAGTCCGGCATGACCGACACCACCACCCGGGACATCGACGAGCTGCGCGCCGAACTCGGCCGCCACGACGAGAAACTGCTGGAACTCCTGCGGGACCGGCTCGCCCTGTGCGGCGAGATCGCCCGTGCCAAGGACACCCTGGGGCTGCCCGTCATGCAGCCCGACCGGATCGCGGTGGCCCAGGAACGGGCGGCCGCGTTCGGCGCCGAGCACGGCGTCGACCAGGAGTTCCTGCGCCGGCTGTACGACCTCCTCATCGACGAGGCTTGCCGGGTGGAGGAGGTCGTGCTCGGCACCGCGCCCGCCCCGACGGGCAGCGGGACCGGGGCACTCGCCCGGCACGCCCGCCGGATCGACCACGTCGCCATCGCGGTACGCGAGCTGGAGCCGGCCATCGCCCTGTTCCGCGACCGGTACGGCTTCGATCTGCTGGAGCGGCGGGCCGTCACCGGCGCGGCGAGCGGGATGGACTCCGCCACCATGCGGGCCGGAGGCGTCACCTTCGTGCTGTGCCAGGGCGACTCCCCCGAGTCCAACGTCAGCCGCTACATCGAGCACTACGGCCCGGGCATCCAGCACGTCGCGCTGGAGGTCGCCGACCACCCCGGCGTCCAGGAGGACCTGCGCGCCCGCGGGGCGGACCTGCTGACCGGCATCATCCACGGTCCCGGCCTGGACCAGTCCTTCACCCGGCGCGACCCCAACACCGGCATCCAGCTGGAGTTCGTCACCCGGACCGACAACGCGGGCTTCGACGACTCCAACGTCCGCGAGCTGTTCACGGCCATGGAGCGCGACGGCGCGTTCTGACCGCGGTGCCGACCGGCCCCAGGACCCGACTTCGGAGGACCGATGACGACAGACTCCCCGACCGCCGCGCCGGTCGGCCCCACCGCGGACGGCTCCGGCCACGGGTCCCACGACAGGGCACAAGAGGAACTCACCGCAGCAGAGCAGCGCATGTGGGTCCTCCACACCATGACCCCGGACGACCCCGCCTACACCGTCGCCTCGGGCACCCGGGTCCGCGGGCCGCTGGACCCGGCCCGGCTGCGCCGGGCACTGGCCCGCCTCGCCGGGCACCACCCCACGCTCCGCAGCACCTTCGAGGCCCGGGACGGGCGGCCGGTGCGGCTGGTCGCACCGGCCGGAGAGGTCCCGCTGGACGTGGCCGACCTCGGGCCGCTGCCACCGGAGGAGGCCGAACTCCGGTGGCGGGTCCGGGCCGCCGCGGAGACCGCGCGCACCTGGGACCTGTCAGCCGCGCCGCCGTACCGGGTGACACTGCTGAGCGCCGGCCCGCTCGACCACCTGCTCGTCGCCTCCTTCCACCACATCATCGTCGACGGGTGGTCGATCGGCGTCTTCCACCGGGACCTCGGACGCCTCTACGCCGAGGAGGCACCCGCACCGGTGCGCACCCCCGCCGAGACCGTCCGGGCCGAACACCGCTACCTGGAGAGCACCGCCGCCGAGGAGGACCTCGCCTACTGGCGCCGACAGTTGGCGGACCTGCCGGAGCTGCACCTGGGCATCGCCCGGACCGGACCGGGCACACCGGCGCAGGACCGGGCGCGGCGCTTCGAGGCCACCCTGTCGGCCGGGACGACACGGGCCCTGGAGACGGCCGGCCGTCGGCGGCGGCTGTCGCTGTACATGGTCACCGGAGCGGCCTTCGCCGCCCTGCTGCACCGTTACTCCGGACAGCGGGACATCGTCTTCGGCTCCCCGCTCGCCAACCGGACCGCACCGGGCGAGGAGGACCAGCTCGGACTGTTCGTCAACAGCGCGGTGCTGCGCACCGCCGTCTCCCCCGACACCCCCTTCGCCGAGCTCGCCGAGCACTTCGGCCGGACCGCGCTGGCCGCCCTGGAGCACCAGCGCTACCCGTTCGAGCGACTGGTGGCCGACCTGGCACCCGGACGCGACGGCGAGCGCAACCCGCTGTTCCAGGCCATGTTCACGCTGCAGAACGCCGCCGGGCGGCCGCCCGCCTTCCCCGGCTCCGTCACCGAACCGCTGCGGCTGATCGGCGACAGCGTGCGGATCGACCTGGAGTGCACCCTGTGGCCCGAACCGGACGGGCTCCGGATCGCGATCGCCGCGCGCGGCTCGGTGGTACCCGCCGAGGCCGCCGAACGGATGCTGGAGCACTTCGTGCGGCTGCTCCACGAGGTCGCGGAGGACTTCGGCCGGCCGGTGGGCGAACTCGCCCTGCTGGGGCCGCGGGAACGGGCCGAGCAGGCACGGGCGGAGCAGGCCCGCGGCCCCGCCCCCGCCCCGGACACCCTGCCCGCCGCCTGGCTCCGGCAGGTACGGCGCAGCCCCGGCGCGGTGGCCGTCGCCGACCCCTCGCGGACCCTGACCTTCGCCGCGACCGACACCCGGGCCGACCGACTCGCAGCGGCCCTGGCCGCGCGGGGTGTGGGCACCGGCGACGTGGTGGGCGTGTGCCTGGACCGCTCCGTCGACCTCGTGGTCGCCCTGCTCGCCGTCGTCAAAGCGGGAGCCGCGTTCCTGCCGATCAATCCGGAGGACCCGGCCGAACGGCGGGCCTTCCTACTGGCGGACGGGGGTGCCCGGGCGGTCGTCGTCGACGACGGGGCCCGCCCCGCCGGTACCGGGGACCTGCCACTGGTGGAGGTCTCGGCCCCCGGTGCCCCCGGCACGACACCCCTCGCTCCGGGAGCGGGGGCGAGGGCGGTCGATCCGGACGGCCTCGCCTACGTGATCTACACCTCCGGGACGACCGGCCGGCCCAAGGGCGTCCAGGTCGAGCACCGCAACCTGCTCAACACCCTCGACGCCTGCCGTCAGGAGTTCGGCTTCGGCCCCACGGACACCGGGCTGGTGATAGCGGCGCACACCTTCGACGTGTTCCTCTACGAGCTGTTCGCCCCGCTGCTCTCGGGCGGCCGGGCCCGGATCGTCACCACGGAGGAGCTGTACGACCACGAGCGGATGGCCGCCCTGCTCGCCTCGGCCGACACGTTCCAGGCGGTGCCCGGCGTGCTGGAGCACCTGCTGACGGCGCTGGCGACGACCGGAACCCGGCCCGCCACCCGGCTGGTGATGACCGGCGGCGACGCCGTCCCACCCGATCTGTTGGAGCGCGCGGCCGAGGCGTTCCCGGCCGCCGAGGTGGTGGTCACCTACGGCCCGACGGAGACCGCGGTGTTCTGCAGCCTCCACCGCCACCGGCGCGGCGCCCCGGTTCCCGGGCGGCCGATCGGCCGCCCGCTGCCGGGCACCCGGATACGGGTCGGCGACGACCAGGGCCACCCGCTGCCGACCGGTCTGGAGGGCGAGCTGTGGATCTCCGGAGCGGGTGTCTCCCGCGGCTATCTGAACCGGCCACAGGAGACCGCGGACCGGTTCCGGGAGCTGCCCGACGGCCGGTACTACCGCAGCGGTGACCGGGCCCGACGGCTGCCCTCGGGCGAGCTGGTGTTCCTGGGCCGCGCCGACAGCCAGGTCAAGGTCCGCGGCATACGGGTCGAACTGGGCGAGGTCGAGACCGTGCTCGCGGCGGCCCCCGGGGTCCGGGCGGCCGTGGTCGTGCCGGCCGGGGGCGACACCGGCGGCGGACGGCTGGACGCCTACGTCGTCCCGGGCCCGCCCCCGGCGGACGGGGCACAGGCACCGCACGGATCCGGGCGCCCGCACCGGACGGACGCCCCCGTCCGGCCGGACGGCCGGTCCGCCGCAGAACGGACCGAGCACTGGCGGGAGCTGTTCGACAACGTCTACGGCAGCCGCTCCCGCACCGTGCACGAGGGCCGGGACTTCACCGGCTGGCGCAGCAGCCTCACCGGCGAACCGCTGCCCGCCGAGGACCTGCGGGACTGGCTGGACGGCACCCTCGCCGCCATCCGGGAACGCTTCCCCCGCTCCGCCTGGCACGAGCGGCGCCTGCGGGTCCTGGAGATCGGCTGCGGCACCGGGCTCCTGCTCCGCGCGCTCGCCCCGCACTGCGCGGCCTACGTCGGGACGGACTTCTCCGCGCGAGCCGTCGCCGACCTGCGGGCCGCGGTCGAGTCGGACGGGCTCGCCCGGGTGGAGCTGCACTGCCTCCCCGCGGACGATCCGCTACCCGACCTGGACGGGTTCGACCTGGTGATCCTCAACTCGGTCGTCCAGTACTTCCCTGACGAGACGTACCTCCGCCGGGTGCTGGACCTGGCGGCCGGCAGGCTCACGGCCCACGGCGTCCTCTTCGTCGGTGACGTCCGCGGCCTCCCGCTGCTCGACGCCTTCCACGCCGCGCTGCTGTCGCACCACGGCGCCACCGCGCCGGAGCGGCTCCGGGAACTGGCCGCCCGGCACGCCCTGGACGAGGAGGAACTGGCCGTCCACCCGCTCTGGTTCGAGCAGTGGCGCGACGGGTCTCTGCCCGGGAGCGTGGTGGAGTTGGAGCCGCGCCGGGGCGAGCGCGTCAACGAACTCACCCTGTACCGCTTCGACGCGGTGATCCTGCGCCGCCCGGATCCGGCCGCCCCGGTCGAGGTGGACTGGCGCCCCTGGTCGGCCGGGTGGACCGAGGCAGTCCCGACCGCCGCGCCGCAGGGCCCGGCGGGCCCGCTACTCGGACTCACCGGCGTCCCGAACGGCCCGCTGCGCGCCGAACTGGACCGGTTGCACGCCCTGGCCCCGGCCTCCGACCGGCCCGCCCCGGACCTCCCCGCAGGATCCCCGGTCCAGCTCCACGCCCTGCGCGAACTGGCCGCACGCACCGGCCACCGCCTGCTCACCAGCCTGCGCCGGGGCGGCACCGACGGCAGCGTCGACGCCGTGCTCCTCCCCACCGACGACAGCCCCTCGCCCCTCATCGGCTGGCCCGCCCCGCCCTTCGGGCCCGGGCGGCTGGCGAGCGACCCGGGGCGCGCCGCCCGGCACCGCGACCTGCTGACGGCGGTCGACCGGCACCTCACCGACCGGCTCCCGGCGCACCTGCGGCCGTCCACCGTCACCGTGCTGGACGCCCTGCCGCTGTCGGCCAACGGCAAGGTCGACCGGTCCGCGCTGCCCGAACCGACCGCGCTGACCGGCGGCGCACCACACGAGCGGCAGCCGTTGCGAGGCGCCGCCCAGCACGCGGTGGCCGAGGTCTGGCAGCGGGTTCTCGGCGCCGAACCCCCCGGGCCCGACAGCGACTTCTTCACCGCCGGCGGCACCTCACTGCTGGCCATCAGGCTCGCCATCGGCCTGCGGTCACGGGGCTACGCGCTCGTACCGCGCGAGATCTTCGCCCACCGGACCGTCGCGGCGATCGCCGCCGGACTCGACGGCAGCGGGCCGCAACCGGCGGCGGACTGGGAACGGCCCCGGCCGACGGCCCGCGACCGCACCGCACCGGGCCCGCTCCCCGCGTCGCCGGGCCCCGGTCCGGACCTGTGGCGGGAGTCCTCCGGCATCCTCCTCACCGGCGCCACCGGGATGCTCGGCGCGCACCTGCTGCACCACCTGCTGGAGCGCACCGACGCGCCGGTCACCTGCCTGGTCCGGGCCGCCGACCCGGAGGCCGCCGCCGAGCGGCTCCGGGCCCAGTACTCCTGGTATTTCCGGGGCGCCGGGACGGAGTTCGGGCACCGCGTCAGGACGGTCGCGGGCGACCTCGCAGCGCCCTCGCTCGGGCTGACGCCGTCCCGGTGGTCGGAACTCGCCCGGGCCACCGACCGCATCCTGCACGCGGCCGCGGACGTCCGCCACGTCGCCGAGGCCGACGAGGTGTTCGCCGTCAACACGACCGGCACCCGGACGCTGATCGCGCTCGCCGAGGAGGCCGGCGGAACCCGGTTCCACCACGTGTCCACCGTGGGCGTCGCCGGCCGCTCGCCGGAAGCGGGCGACGACCGGGCGCTGACCGAGACCGACCTCGACATCGGGCAACGCCCCACCGAGGCGTACTCGGCCAGCAAGGTCGCCGCCGAACGCGCCGTACGGGAGTACTTCGGGCGGAGCGGCCCCGGCTCGGTGTTCCGGATCGCCACGGTGGCTCCGCACTGGGAGAGCGGCCGGTTCCAGCGCAACGCCGACGAGCACTTCCTCGGCCGCTTCCTGCGCGCGACGCTGGACCTGGGCGTCGCGGTCGATTGGCCGGACCGCTCCTTCGACCTGCTGCCGGTCGACTGGCTGGCCCGGACCGTGCTGGACCTCGCCGCCCGGCCCGAGGCCGACCGCCGCACCTTCCACCTCACCAATCCGCACCGGCTGGGCCACCGCCCGCTGGTCGAGGCGCTGAGGGGCCTCGGCTACCCGATCCGGCTCACCAGCCCGGCGGGCCTCGCCTCCGCGCTCGCCGCCCACGGCCGGGCCGCCGGCCGGCTCCTGCCCTTCCTGGATCGCGCCGAGGGCGCCCCGGTCCGGGTGGACAGCGCCTGGAGCGACCGGTGGCTCCAGGCCCTCGGCCACGCCTATCCGAGGCCCACCGCCGACTACGTCGCCCGGTTCGTGGCCCGGGGCGTCGCCGACGGTTACCTACCCGCCGCGCCGGGCGCAGGGGGGCGATGACACATGCGGTACCGAAGACTGGGCGCCACCGGACTGGAGATCAGCGCCGTCGGCCTGGGCAGCTGGGCCACCATCGGCGAACGGCTGGACGACGACGCCGCCGCCCGCCTCGTGGCCCGCGCCTACGACCTCGGCGTCACCTACTTCGACACCGCCGAGACCTACGCCGACGGGCGCAGCGAGGAGGCGTTGGGCCGGGTGCTGCACCGCCTGGGGCTCCCCCGGGAGACGCTGGTGCTCAGCGGCAAGGTGTTCTACGGCACGCACCGTCGCCGGCCGGGCAGTTGGGGCCTGAGCCGCAAGCATGTCGTCGAGGGGTGCCACGCCACGCTGCGCCGGCTGGGGGTGGACCACCTGGACGTCCTGCTCTGCCACCGCTTCGACCCGGACGTGCCGCTCGCCGAGACCGTCCGCGCCATGTCGGACCTGGTGGCACGCGGCGACGTCCTGTACTGGGGCACCTCGGAGTGGAAGCCGGCCCAGGTCGCCGAGGCCCGCGACCTCGCCGAGCGGCACGGCTGGGCCCCGCCGAGGGTTGAGCAGCTGCTCTACAACGTGTTGGAACGCGACCGGTTGGAAGGGGAGTTCGCCCCCGTGGCGGAGCGGCTCGGAATCGGCCTGACCACCTGGTCACCGCTGGGGTACGGGCTGCTCAGCGGCCGCTACGACCAGGGCGTACCGGCGGACGGCCGGCTGGCCGACCCGGCGTACGGCTGGCTGCGCGACCACGCGCTCGGCCCGGGCGTCCTGGAGCGGGCCGCCGCCTTCACCCGGCTCGCCCAGGAGAGCGGACTCACCCCGAGCCGGCTCGCGATCGCCTGGGTACTGCGCAATCCGGCGGTGGCCTCGGCGATCTGCGGCGCCTCCCGGCCTGATCACCTGGACGACAACACGGGTGCGGTGGACGCCCTGGACCTGCTGGACGACGGGCTGTCGGCCCGGATCGACGCCGTCGTCGGCGCAACCGCACGGGACGAGAGGACGGTCGACGCATGACCGCGAGCAGCACGGTCTGGTTCAACGGCGCACTCGCGGAGCGCCGTTCGGCGGACCCCTCCGTCGCCAGCAACACCCTGCACCTGGGCATCGCGGTCTTCGACGGACTGATGGCGTACCGCAACGGCGGCTCCTGGTACCTGCACCGCGGCATCGAGCACGTGCGGCGGTTCACCACCGGGGCAGCCCGGATGGACCTGGCCCTGCCCTGGAGCGCCGATGAACTACTGGACGGCATATGGGAGTTGCTGGAGACCGTACCGCCCCGGACCCACTACGTGCGCCCGATCGCCTACCGGACCGGACCGGAGGTGTTCTTCCAGGTCGAGCGGGACACCAGCAGCGCCTGCGTGTTCGCCGTCCCGGTCGAGCGCGACCAGGACGAGCCGCTGGCCTGCCGAATCTCCGGCATCCAGCGGGTGCCGCACCGCGCCGTGCCGGCCTCCTGGAAGGTGTCCGGCGCGTACGCCAACAGCTACCTCGCGGCCCGCGAGGCCCGGGCGAGCGGGTACGACGACGGCATCATGCTGGACGCCGGGGGCCTGATCGCCGAGGCCAGCACCTCGAACCTGTTCTTCGTCAGGGACGGCGCCCTGGTCACTCCCCGACTGACGCCCGACATCTTCCCGGGCATCACCCGCGCAGTGGTCGTCGAACTGGCCGGCGCGCTCGGCGTCCCGGTGCTCGAGGAGGATCTCCGACCCGCCGAACTCCCCGCGTTCGAGGCCGCGTTCCTGTGCGGAACGCTCAGCGAGCTCCGCCCGATCGACCGGATCGGAGACCTGGCCTACCGCTCCGAGGGGCACCCGGTGTTCCGTGCGGTTCTCCGAGCGTTTCGCGAACTCACCCATCAGTAGGCAGGAACAGCCATGCGCACGCTGCTGATCGACAACCACGACTCGTTTACCTACAACCTCCACCATCTGGCTGCCGAGGTCAACGGCGTGCCGCCGACCGTGATCCGCAACGACGACCACCGGGCCTGGGACCGGCTCGACCCGGCGTCCTTCGACAACCTGCTCGTCTCACCCGGCCCCGGACGCCCCGAACGGCCTGCGGACTTCGGGCTGAGCCGCCGGGCCCTGGACCTCGGCCTCCCGGTGCTCGGGGTCTGCCTCGGTCACCAGGGGCTCTGCCACCACCACGGCGCGCGGGTCGCGCACGCGCCCGAACCGGTGCACGGGCGGGTGACAACCGTGCGCCACGACGGGGAGGACCTGTTCGCGGGGATCCCGTCGCCGTTCCGGGCCGTGCGGTACCACTCGCTGGCCGTGGACCGGCTCCCGGACTGCCTGGAGGCGACGGCGTACGGGCCCGACGGGGTCCTGATGGCGGTGCGCCACCGCTCCCTCCCGCAGTGGGGCGTGCAGTTCCACCCCGAGTCGATCGCGAGCGAGCACGGGCACCGACTGCTGGCCAACTTCCGCGACCTCACCGCCGGACGCCGGGCCGGACACCGGGCCGGACACCGCCGGTCGGCCGGCCCAGCGCGCCAGGCACCGGCAGCCACAACCGTAGCGTCGCCGGCACCGGCGGACCCGGGCCACCGGATCCACGTCCGGACGCTCGACCACGTCCCCGACGCGGAGCAGGCCTTCACGACACTCTTCCGAGACGACCCTCAGCACTTCTGGCTGGACAGCAGCCTCGCCGCCGACCTGTCCGGGTTCTCCTTCCTCGGCGGCGCGGGGCCGCTGTCCGAGTACGTGACCTACGACGTCACCGAGCGCGCCGTCCGGATCGAGGACCGCCGGGGCGTGCGGACCGTCCCGGGGACCCTCTTCGACCACCTCGAAGCCCGGCTCGCCGAGCGCCGGCTACCGCCCGTGCCCGGCCTCGGCACCGAGTTCAACCTCGGCTACGTCGGCTACCTCGGCTACGAACTCAAGGCGGACTGCGGGGCCCGGGCCGCGCACCGCTCACCGCTGCCCGACGCCGCACTGCTGTTCAGCGACCGGATGCTGGTCCTGGACCACGAGCGACACCGTGCCCACCTGCTCTGCCTGGCGGCCGAAGGGGCCGGGGCCGACGCGGAGGGCTGGCTCACCGCGGCCTCCGCCGCGCTGTCCGACGCCGCGCGCGACCCGGCCGCCATGGCGGAGGAACCGGACCCGGCACCACTCCCGCGGATGACGCCACGTCACGGAGATTCCGATTACCTCGGGTTGATCGACCGCACCCTGGCCGCGATCGGCGACGGCGAGACCTACGAGGTCTGCCTCACCAACACCCTCTCCGCGCCCGGGCGGATCGACCGCCTCGCGACCTACCGCCGACTGCGGCGGGCCTGCCCGGCCCCGTACGCCGCTCTGCTGGGCTTCCCCGAGGCCGGGGTGCTCAGCGCCTCCCCGGAACGCTTCCTCAGGATCGACGGCTCGGGGCGCATCGAGTCCAAGCCGATCAAGGGCACCCGTCGACGCGGCGCCGACCACGCCGAAGACGCCCGGCTGGCCGAGGAGTTGCGCACCTCGGAGAAGGACCGCAGCGAGAACCTGATGATCGTCGACCTGGTCCGCAACGACCTCGGCCGGGTGTGCGAGGTCGGCAGCGTGCACGTGCCGGACCTCTTCGCGGTGGAGACCTACGCGACCGTCCACCAGCTGGTCAGCACCGTCCGGGGGCGGCTGGCCCCCGGGCGCTCCGCCGTGGACGCCGTCCGGGCCGCCTTCCCGGGCGGGTCCATGACCGGCGCGCCGAAGCTGCGCACGATGGAGCTGATCGACGAACTGGAGGGCGGCGCCCGAGGCGTGTACTCCGGCGCGCTCGGCTACTTCGCGCTGAGCGGCGCGGCCGACCTGAGCATCGTGATCCGTACCCTGGTCGCCGAGCCCGACCGGACCACGCTCGGCACCGGCGGCGCGATCGTCGCACTCTCCGATCCGGCGGAGGAACTCGCCGAGACCCGGCTGAAGGCGGACCGGCCGGCCTCGATCCTCGTCCCGGAACAACCCACCCGTCACAGCCCGCGGCCGACCACCCGCAGTATTCCGGTCAATTGATACCGGCACCGCCCGGGCAATTGACTACCCCTCGGATCTCACCGTTGCGCCCCGGACAGAGTTCCGGTTAGATCGAAACATGCATACCACGCAACACCTCATCGCGCGAATTCACGTGGACCTGCTCCGCGTGAACAGCGCGGGCTGTTGCGCGCACCGCTGAGAGTCCTCCACTTCTCCTGCGTCCACCCGGCGGGTCGGCGCAATGACCCGTTGTCCGGGACAGGCGGTGTTCTGCATGACCCAAACCTTGGCGCAGGCCGAGAATTCCCCCCCGCTCAGGCGCAATCGAACCTTCCTGGCCGTCTGGGCCGGACAAGCCGTCAGCGATGTCGGCAGCCAGGTCAGCACGCTCGCGATCCCGCTGGTCGCCGTGCTGACCCTGCACGCCTCCACATTCCAGGTCGGCGTGCTGCGCTCGCTCGCGATGCTCGCCTTCCTGCTCGTCTCACTGCCCGCCGGCCCGCTGGTCGACCGGTGGCGGCGGCGCTCCGTGCTGCTCTGGTGCGACCTGTTGCGCGCGGCCGCCATGACCGGGCTGCTGGTCGCGCTGATGTCCGACCTGCTGGCGATGTGGCAGCTCTACACCGTGGCCTTCGTGACCGGGACGGCCTCGGTCGTCTTCGGCATCGCCTTCGACAGCTACCGGGTCGGCATCGTCCCCAGGTCCCGGCTGGCCGAGGCGAACTCACGGTTCGCGGTCACCGAGTCGGTCTCCCGGTTCGCCGGGCCCGGCCTCGGCGCCACCCTGGTCAGCTGGGCGGGTGCCCTGGCGGCCGTCCTGCTGGACGCGCTGTCCTACCTCGTCAGCTTCGTCCTCCTCGCCGTGTGGGGCGACCACGAGAGCGACCGCGGACCGGAACGGGACGCCCGCTCCCGCACCGGTCCGCGCGGGCTGCTCCACGAGATGGGCGAGGGCATCTCCTTCGTCCGGTCCGACCGGGTGCTCCGCCGGCTCACCGCCTACACCGCCGTGGGCAACCTCACCCTGTTCGCCGGGATCGCGGTCATGCTCGTCTTCATGGTCGACACGCTCCGCATGAGCACCACCACCGTGGGCCTGGTGTTCATGGTCGGCGAGGCCGGCGGGTTCCTGTCCGGCCTCCTCGCCGCCCGGCTGATGCGAGTGGTCGGCTCCGCGCGCGTGCTCTGGGTGGCAGCGGTGTGCGCACCGGTCGCTTTCATCCCCGTGTTCGCCACCCCCGGCAACGCCGTCGTCGTGCTCAGCCTCTACATGCTCTGCTCGTCGGCCCGCTTCGTCGTGTACGACATCGCCCAGTACACCTACCGCCAGTCGGTGTGCCCGCCCGAGCTGCTCGGCCGGATGACCGCCTCGATCCGCTGGGTGGTCGGCACCTCGGCCGCCGTCGGCTCGCTGCTCGGCGGCTGGCTGGGCGTCGCCGCCAGTCCCCGCGCCACCCTCGCGGGCGCGGCCGTCGTCCTGACCGCCGCCGCCCTGCTGCTGGTCCTCTCGCCGCTGCGCGGCGCCAGGGACCTCGACGAACTCATCGGCCCGTCACCGACCCGGCCCTGACCGCCCCTCCCCACATGACCGGGCCGACTTGCCCGGCGGCGCCACCGGCCCGCCCCGTCCCGTCCACGGACGACCCCCATGTCACGCACCTGCATTCCCCGGCGACACCCGAGGTGGAACGTGAGCGTCTTTGAGATCGAGACACCGGACACCATCCTCCGACAGATCGACACCGTCTCCGAACGGGCCGCCCGAGCGGCCCTGCTGGACCACGGCGGAGCCGCCGGCGACCCTCCCCCGGACGGCCCCTGGCCCACCGCGGTGGCCGTGGTCGTCCGGATCGTGCTGCGGTCGGCCTTCACCGGGATCCCGGTCGACACCGTGGCCCTACGGCACACCGTCCTCCGCGCCCTACGGCAGGACCCCGCACCGGCGGCACCGCCCGTCCTCTACCGCGCCGCCCTGGAACACGCCTGGCGCATCCTGCGCGACGTCACCGACGGCGAGGTCCTGCTGCGGCACGCCGAGTACTTCTTCCACTGCGTCCGGGACGGCGAAGCCTGTGTCGCCCCGCTCCCGGAGGACTCCGCCGGACCGTCGCCGGAGACCCCCGAGGCGCTGGCCCTCGCCGCCAGGACGCTCGTCGAGGGCGGCTCCCCCGACCGGCTGCCGCCCGCCGTACGGACCTCCCTGGCACCGACCTACCTGGTCGCCGTCGCAGCCTTCGCCGCGGAGGGGCACCACGGCTACGCCCGGGCCGCCGTCGGACGCGAACAGGTGGAGGCCCTGCGGCGGCTCACCGGCGCCGCAGTGCTGACCGTCGACCGGGCCGCGGATACCGTGCTGCTGCTGCCCGTCCGCAGCAGCAGCCGGACCACCCAGGCCAAGCTGGTGAACGCCCTGCGGGCGGTCTTCGGCGGGACCGCCACACCACTCGTGACCTGTGGTATCTCCACCCCGGCGACCCGCCATGACATCCCGTCGGCGGCCCGGGAGGCCGCCGAGCTCAGCCAGGTGGCGCTCTCCCTGGGCTACGGGCCCGGGGTCTACCTGATGGAGGAGCTGATGCTGGAGGTCATGCTCCACCGGGCACCGGACCTGGTCGGCCGGCTGGCTGCCCGGCTGACCCCGCTGACCCGCTCGGGCTCGCACCTGATCGACACCCTGGAGGCCTTCCTCGACTGCGACCAGGAGCGCAAGGCCGCCGCGAAACGCCTGTTCATCCATCCGAACACGTTGAGCTACCGGCTGCGCCGGATCCAGGACCTCACCCACCTCTCCCCGACCAGCTCCCGCGACATCGGCGTACTGCGCGCCGGGCTGATCGCCAGCCGGATCATCAGCGCCCGCTGAGCGGGCCCGACCACCGCCGTGGGGGGGGGGGGCCCCCCCCCCGCCCCCGCCGGCCCCCCGCCCCCCCCCCCCGCCGCCCCCCCAGAGGAGAAAAAAA
>NZ_JBHTRF010000048.1:0-65108 GCF_042796115.1 Kitasatospora sp. NPDC056446
CGCCGGCCGGACCCGCCCATCGGGGGGGGCCCGGCCGTTTCTCCTGCCCCCGTCCGCCCGCCCGTCCGCCCCGTCCCGCCGTCCGCCCGCTCCCCGTCCCGCCGCTCCCCCACTCTGCCCCGCCGCCTGCCGAATTCTCCGCATTAGCATCCACGCCCACCGGATTGGCCGGGAACGGTGGCATCTTCATGCTTGCGCGGTGATCTTCCCCCCGATTGGTTGCGATCACCGTTACCCTCAGGGAGAGTTGGGGAACTCGGGGATCCCGTGCAACCGGAGGGAAGCCGGAAAGCGCGGCGGGTTCCCGTATTCGACGACGCCGTACGGGCGCGAACCCGAACCGGTCGCGGATCGGATGCGCCGGACACCGAATGCGGCGTGAAGCCCGGGAGCCGCCGGAACGCCGCGGTTCGCCGGGCAGAGTTCCAGTAGGTCACCCGGACGGCGCCGAGTCGGAAGCACGCAAGGCCGAGCTGCGGAAGCGAGGCGCGAAATCTCCGGGGGGAGCAACTATGACTACGCCGTTCTCGCGACGAAAGGGCGTCGGGACGGCCCGCGGGCGAGGTGCCGGGCGGCTGGACGAGGCCGCCCTGAGTGAGTTACCGATACCCGAAGCACCGTACGACTACGGCCACTTCAGCCGCCTCGCCGGTCCGGCGCACGACCCGGACGAGGACGAGGACCTCGGCGGCGGGGTCTACCGCCCCGAGCCCCGCCCCGGGCCCGCCGTCCACCGCCCCGAGCAGGGCACCCGCCCTGGAGACGGTGCCCGCCCCGGGTCTCCCGCGGCGGCCCCGTACCGCGTCCGGTACCGCAGCCTGCTGCGCCGCGAGCCGCACCGGGTCCGCGCCGCCCTGCTGCTGGCGGCGGCGCCCCTGGTGGAGGTGGTGCTGCTGGTCTGGCTGCTGCTGCCGGAGCACTGGCCGGAGCGGCTGGACGAGACCAACCAGCTGGTGCTGCTCGGCGACAAGGTGATGATCGGGATCATCGCCGTGGTCGAGGTGTTCCGGCTGGTCAACGTGGTCTCCAACACCCATGCCACGCTGGTCGCCCGGGATCCGGTCCCGGTGACCCCGGTGCCGGGCACCCGGGTCGCGTTCCTCACCACGTGCGTGCCGGGCAAGGAGCCGCCGGAGATGGTGCGGGCCACCCTGGTCGCGGCCCGCGCCGTGCGGCACGAAGGACCGTACGACGTCTGGCTGTTGGACGAGGGAAACGATCCTGCAATGCGGGCGCTCTGCGCCGAGCTGGGCGTCCGCCACTTCACCCGCTCCGGCCGGCCGCACTGGAACCTGCCGAAGGGCCGGTTCCGCGCCAGGAGCAAGCACGGCAACTACAACGCCTGGCTCCAGGCCCACGGCGACGACTACGAGTTCTGGGTGTCCGTCGACACCGACCACGTTCCGCTGCCCGACTTCTGCGAGCGGATGCTCGGCTACTTCCGCGACCCCGACGTGGCATTCGTGGTCGGCCCCCAGGTGTACGGGAACTACCGCAGATCCGGTTCGGCCGTCACCAAATTCTCCGAGAGCCAGCAGTACCTCTTCCACGCCCTCGTCCAGCGTGCCGGAAACCGTTACGGCGCGCCCATGTTCGTCGGTACCAACAACGCCGTCAGAATCCGCGCACTCCAGTCGATCGGCGGGTTGTACGACTCCATCACCGAGGACATGGCGACCGGTCTGGAGTTCCACCGGAGCCGTAACCCGGAGACCGGGGAACGCTGGAAGTCCGTGTACACCCCGGACGTGCTCGCGGTCGGCGAAGGCCCTTCCTCCTGGACCGACTTCTTCTCCCAGCAGCTGCGGTGGAGCCGGGGCACCTACGAGACCCTGTTCACCCAGTACTGGCGGGTCGCCTGGCAGCTGTCACCGGGCCGGCTGCTCAACTACTCGCTGATGGTGGGCTTCTACCCGATGGCCGCGCTCACCTGGCTGCTCGGCGGCCTGTCCAGCGTGCTCTACCTGGGCTTCGGGGCCTCGGGCGTCCACGTCTCCTCCGAGATCTGGATGATGCTCTACAGCGACGCCGCCGCGCTCCAACTCCTGCTCTACACCTGGAACCGCAAGCACAACGTGAGCCCGCACGAGCCGGCCGGCTCCTCCGGGGTCGCCGGGATGCTGATGTCGGCGCTCTGCGGCCCGGTCTACGCGGCCTCGCTGCTCCAGGCGCTGGTGCGCCGCCGCAGCCGCTTCGAGGTGACGCCCAAGGGCCGTTCGGCCAGCAGCGACCGGCTCGGCACCTTCCGCTTCCACCTGTTCTGGGCCCTGGTGTTCGGCGGCGCGATCGCCGCCTCCGCCTACACCGGCTACGACCACGTCGCGATGCGCGCCTGGGCCTGGATCGCCCTGGGCCTGACCCTCCTGCCGCCGGCGATCCTGGCCGGTGACGCCCTGCGCCGCCGCCGCACCCGGCCGACCGCCACCCTCACCGTCACCGGCGGCCCGGCGGCGGCCCCGACGGTCGTACTGGAGAAGCGCCGCCCGCGCCACGCCCGCACCCCCCACGGCCCCCGCACCGCTCAACCCGGCCGGCCGGCCGAGCCCGGCCTGCCCGCACCCGACCGGGCCGAGAGCGGCACCCCCATCCACTGAGACCGAGGGAGCAACCACCGTGAGGATCCACAAGACCGGCCGCACCAAGCGCTTCGCCCTCGGCAGCACCGTCGCGCTGGCCGTCGCCGGGATGAACGCCCCGGCCGTCCTCGGCTTCGCCGGCCGGCAGTACCACCACTACGTGATCAACCGGCCCGAGTACAAGGCGCAGTACGGCCACTGGCAGACCCTGACGCTGCCCGCCGAGTTCCGGGTCAACGCCGTCCACGCCACCCTGCTGCGCACCGGCAAGGTCCTGATCGTGGCGGGCTCCGGGAACGACGAGAAGCAGTTCGGCGCGGGCTCCTTCAAGAGCCTGCTCTGGGACCCGGCCGAGAACACCTACAAGCTCATACCCACCCCGGCCGACATGTTCTGCGGCGGCCACACCTCGCTGCCGGACGGCCGGGTCCTGGTGGCCGGCGGCACCCAGCGGTACGAGAAGCTGGCCGGCGCGGTGAAGAAGGCGGCCGGCGTCATGCGGCTGCGCAACGAGAGCCCGGAGCGGGCCCGGACCTTCCCGAAGGGCACCGTCCTCGTCGCCCCGAACGGCCGCGAGTACGCCACCACGGCCCCGGTGACCGTCCCCGCCGCGACCAAGACCGGCTCCGGCCGGCAGACCGTCGTCACCGCCGGCGAGCAGCACGTGTTCGTGGAGGCGGCCGGCCCCGGCCCCGACTACGTCGCCGACGCCCCCGCCCAGTACCGGGTCAAGGGCCTGACCGGCGCCGACACCCGGAACGTGTACGGGCAGAGCGACAAGCTCACCCTGGACAAGCAGGAGTACCAGGGCATCCGCTCCGCCTTCGAGTTCAACCCGGACACCGAGCTCTACGAGCCGGTCACCGACATGGCGTACGCCCGCTGGTACCCGACGCTGACCGGCCTGGGCGACGGCCGGGTGGTCACCGTCTCCGGCCTGGACGACACCGGGCAGATCCTCGACGGCAACGACAACGAGGTCTACGACCCGAAGACCAGGACCTGGGCGAAGGCGCCCGACCACTACTTCCCGACCTACCCGTCGATCTTCCTGACCGCGTCCGGGAAGCTCTTCTACTCCGGCTCCAACGGCGGCTACGGCCCCGCCGACAAGGGCCGGGAGCCCGGGCTGTGGGACCTGGCGGACAACTCCTTCCGGCCCGTCCCCGGCTTGCGCGACCCGGGCCTGACCGAGACCTCCTCCTCCGTGCTGCTGCCGCCCGCGCAGGCGCAGAAGGTGATGGTGCTCGGCGGCGGCGGCGTCGGCGAGTCCCCGCTGTCCACGGCCCGCACCGACATCGCCGACCTCTCCGTCGCCAAGCCGGCCTTCGCCCCGGGCCCGGACCTGCCCGCCGGCGGCACCCGCTACCTCAACAGCGTGATCCTCCCGGACGACACCGTGTTCACCACCGGCGGCTCCAGCGGGTACCGCGGCCGGGGCGACAGCGACCTGCTCAAGGCGCAGGTGTACCACCCGGACTCCAACACCTTCACCATCGCCGCCGAGCCGGCCGTCGGCCGGAACTACCACTCGGAGGCGCTGCTGCTACCGGACGGCCGGGTCGCCGTGCTCGGCTCCAACCCGCTCTTCGCCGACAAGGCCGAGACCCAGCCCGGCGGCTTCGAGCAGCGCATCGAGATCTACACGCCGCCGTACCTGTACCGCGGCGACCGCCCGCAGGTGGGCACCGCACCGCGGGCGGCGAAGCTCGGCAGCACCCTCGCCATCGGCACCTCCCGGCCGGACGCGGTCGCCACCGCCAAGCTGATCCGGCCGAGTTCGGTCACCCACGTGACGGACGTCGAACAGCGCTCGGTGGCCCTGGACATCACCGGGCGGACGGCGGACGGCGTCTCGCTCACCCTCCCGGGCAACCCCGACCTGCTGCCGCCGGGCTGGTACATGCTGTTCCTGACGGATGCCGCCGGCACCCCGTCGGTCGCCCGCTGGATCCAGGTCACCGGCTGAGGAGCCGGACACCCCGACCGCCCCGGACAGCCCGACCGTCGGCCGCCCCGGCCGCCCCGACCGTCAGACGCCCCGGCCGCCCCGGGCCCCCGGGTCTCAGCGCGCCGCCTGCGCGAGCCCGAGCGCGTAGGGCAGCCAGAACTCTCCCGCCCGGGGCTCGCCGCGGCCGCAGTCGCCGTCCGACTCCCCCGGGTTCTTGATCCACAGGTAGGCGTCCACGCCGGGCCGGCCGGTGTCGGCCGTCGGCCCCTCGCCGAGCGCGCGCCCGGGCGGGTTGCACCAGGAGTCGCCGCCCAGGGCGCCGTTGCCGCTGCGGCTGGTGTCGATGACGAAGTTCTTCCCGCCCAGGGCGGCGGACAGCCGGGCGCCGTACGCCGCGTTCCGGTCGGTGTCGTAGAAGTTGGCGACGTTCACCGCGAAGCCGTCCGCCGCGGCGATGCCCGCCTTGCGCAGTGCCGCGGCCAGCTCGTCCGGGTCCTGCGCCCAGCCGGGGTTGCCCGCGTCCAGGTAGACCCGGACGTTCTGGCGCTTCTTCAACTCCTGGACGGCGAAGGCCAGCAGGCCGTACCGCTCGGCGGCCAGGTCGCCCTTGATGCCGCAGGTGTCCAGGGTGTGGGCGACCGCGTCCGGCTCCAGCACCACCCAGGCCGGGCGGTCGCCCAGGGCCTGCGCGACATCGGTGATCCAGGCCCGGTAGGAGGCGGCGTCCGGCGCGCCCCCGGCCGAGTACTGGCCGCAGTCGCGGTGCGGGATGTCGTACGCGACGAAGACCGCCGTGCGGCCCGCCGCGGCGGCCCGGCGGCTCACCTGCTCGGCGATCTGCTTGGCGCCCTGCTCGCCGAGCCACTGCGAGGACGGCTGGGCGGCGATCCGCCGCAGCGTCTCGGCCTCCGCCGTCCGGCCCTGGCCGCGCAGCGCGGTCATCTGCCGGGCCGCGTTGGTCTGGTCGGAGACGTAGAAGGCCTGTCCGGGCAGTTGGGCGAGCGCTCCGGCCCCGCCGGCCGGGCCCGCTGCGGTGCCGGTGGCTCCGGTGGCTCCGGCCGCGCCACCGGCGGTGGTCGAGGGGGTGGATGCGGCGCCGGGCCTGCCCCCGCCCGAGCCGCTGCAGCCGGACACGGCCACCAGTGCGGCGACCAGCGCCGCCCCCAGGGCTCCCCGGGAGGCCCGCCCCCACCGCAACGTCCTCGCCCGCCCCAGCCCGTGCACGTACCGCCCCTCCCGGAACCGGTCCGGCGACCGGTCGGCACCAGCTAAGCACACCCGGAACCGGCCGACGGCCACGGCCGGTGAACGGCAAGTGGCCGTGGGCAGGCGGGAGATCGAACCCGCCCGGCCCACGGCCACCCGTACCGGAGCCCGTCCGGGACGGGCTCCGACTCCGGCTCCACCTCCGGCTGTGCCCCCGACTCCGAGTCCGGCTCCGAGTCCGGCTCCGTGCTCAGCCCTGCTTCAGGTCCGGCACCTGCCAGTCGATCGGCTCGCCGCCGAAGCCGTCCAGCGCCGTGTTGATCTGCGAGAACGGGCGGCTGCCGAAGAACAGCTTCGCGGACAGCGGCGACGGGTGCGCGCCCTGCACCACCACGTGCTTGTCGGTGTCGATCAGCGGCAGCTTCTTCTTCGCGTAGTTGCCCCACAGCACGAAGACCACCGGCTCCTCGCGCTCGCTCACCGCCTTGATCACCGCGTCGGTGAACTTCTCCCAGCCCTTCGCCTTGTGCGAGTTGGCCTCGTGCGCGCGGACCGTGAGCACCGCGTTGAGCAGCAGCACGCCCTGCTCGGCCCAGTGCATCAGGTAGCCGTTGTCCGGGGCCGGGATGCCCAGGTCGGCGTCCAGCTCCTTGAAGATGTTGCGCAGCGACGGCGGCGTCTTGGTGCCGGGAAGCACCGAGAAGCTCATGCCGTGGGCCTGGCCGTTGTCGTGGTACGGGTCCTGGCCGAGCACGAGCACCCGGACCTTGTCGTACGGCGTCGCCTCCAGCGCGGCGAACTCCTGGCCGCTCGGCGGGAACACCTCGTGCTCCGCCCGCTGGGCCGCCACGAAGGCCGCCAGCTCGGCGAAGTACGGCTTCTCCGTCTCGGCGCCCAGCACCCCGCGCCAGGACTCGGGCAGCTCCAGCCCGCCGCCCGCGCCGGCCTCGACCACGCCCGCCTCGACCGTGTCCGTCACGACATCTACCTCCCACACCGCGGCTGCTGCGCCGCACGCCCTCTTTCACCCCGAACGCTACACAGGCCCACCGACAACTCACTCCCCAGGAGCGGGAGTGGGGGCCGGTCCGCCGCCCCCGGCGGGTGCCGCGGCGGGTGCCGGACCAGGTGCCGCGGCAGGCCCCGCCGCCGGTCCCGTCCCGGCGGCGTCCAGGAGGAGGCCGCGCCGCACCCGGTGGTGCTCCAGCACGTTGAGCCCCACCAGCAGCACCGCCAGGACCGCCAGCACCACCAGCGCGGGCAGCCGCACCATCGCGGGCGACAGCGCCAGCACCACCGCCGCCGCGCCGATCCGGGTCGTCGCGACCAGGCGGAACATCATCCAGCGCGTGTACCCGAAGGTCAGCAGGTACAGCCCGCACCCGCCGTACAGCAGGGCCACCGACCCCGGGCCGAGCTCCTGCCACGGGTCCGCGACCGTCTCGCCGAAGCCGACCGCGACCCCGATCACCCCGGCGACCAGCGCCAGGTGGCCGTACTGGAAGATCCGCCGGACCACGTCCCGGCGGGACTCGGCGATCACCACCGCGTGCCGCATGGCGTCCGCCGCGTAGACGAAGTACTGCCACCACAGGCCCGCCGAGATGGTGAACGCGACGGCCACCGCGGCGAGTTCGGCCGCGTCCAGCCGGGCCGAGGCGGCCGTGCCGCCGATCCCCACCACGGACTCGCCGAGCGCGACCAGCAGGAACAGCGCGAACCGCTCCGGCATGTGCGAGGGGTGGTACGCCACCTTCGCGAGCCGCCGCCGGAACACCAGCGGCGCGGCCAGGTCGCAGAGCGCGGCCACCGCCCACAGCGCCGCCCGCGGCCCGTCCGGCAGCAGCCCGCCGGCCACCAGCAGCGGTCCGCTGACCAGCACACCCACCCCGTACGGGCCGCGCCAGACACCCGGGACGCGGACCACCAGGAGCAGCAGCACCACCCGGGCCAGCCAGTACGCGGCGCCGAGCAGCACGCCCCGCCCGCCGTACGCGCCCGGGACGGCGAGCGCCATGAACAGCCCGGCCAGCCCGACCAGCAGGATGCCCAGGCGGTCCCGCAGGTTGTCCACGTCGCGGATGTTGGCCTGCACGGTGGTGCCCACCCAGCACCAGTAGACCGGCACGAACACCACCAGGGCCCGGACCAGGCCGGCCGCGTCGTGGTGGTGGTGCAGCAGGCCGGAGACCTGGGTGATCGCGAAGACGAAGACCAGGTCGAAGTAGAGCTCCGCCCAGGTGACCCGCTTCTCGTCCGGGCCGGACGCCTCCGAGCCTGACGGCTCCGGCAACGGCGGTTCCAGAGCCCGTGCTTCCCCCGTCGCACCCATCCGCGCCGCGCCTCCCCGAACCGAAACCCGTACCCGAACCCGCACCGAAAAATCCGGACCGACAAACCCGCACCCGAAACACACGCCGAAACACACGCAGCGGGCCCCGCCCCGGCGCACGACCGGAACGGGGCCCACGACAGCACCGCAGAGGCTAGACCAGGTCGACCAGGTCCGCGATCGACTTGACCACCCGGGTCGGCCGGTACGGGAAGCGCTCCACGTCGGAGGCGGAGGTGAGGCCGGTGAGCACCAGGATGGTCTCCATGCCGGCCTCCATGCCCGCGACGATGTCGGTGTCCATCCGGTCGCCGATCATCACGGCGGTCTCGGAGTGGGCGCCGGCGGTGTTCAGCGCCTCGCGCATCATCAGCGGGTTGGGCTTGCCGACGAAGTACGGGTCGACGCCGGTCGCCTTGGTGATCAGGGCCGCGACCGAGCCGGTGGCCGGCAGCACGCCCTCGGTGGAGGGGCCGGTCTCGTCCGGGTTGGTGCAGATGAACCGGGCGCCCTGGTTGATCAGGCGGATCGCCTTGGTGAGCGCCTCGAAGGAGTAGGTGCGGGTCTCGCCGAGGACGACGAAGTCGGGCTCGCTGTCGGTCAGCACGTACCCGGCGTCGTGCAGGGCCGTGGTGAGGCCGGCCTCGCCGATCACGTAGGCGGTGCCGCCGGGCCGCTGGGTGCGGAGGAACTTGGCGGTCGCCAGGGCCGACGTCCAGATGTTCTCGGCCGGGATGTCGAGCCCCATCCGGGCGAGCCGGGCCTGGAGGTCGCGCTGGGTGTAGATGGAGTTGTTGGTCAGGACCAGGAACGGCTTGCCGGACTCCCGCAGCCTGTTGATGAACTCGCCGGCCCCGGGGATCGGGGTGCCCTCGTGGATGAGGACCCCGTCCATGTCGGTCAACCAGGACTCGATGGGCTTGCGCTCTGCCACGTAGGTGTCTCCTCGGTCTTGCAACGGTTCTGAACGATCTCGCACATCGCTCCGGACCGGACACCCTCGGCCGGCCGGGCGCACCAACTGGCTGCCCCAACGCCGACCAGCCTAGTCGTCCGCCCCGCCGCCACGCAGTGGCCGTTCGAACCGTCCGTTCGCATCGCCGCCCCCACCGCCGTCCCCACCGCCGTCCCGGTCCCGGTTCCCGTCCAGGGCCCGCGGCCGGGACCAGGCGAGGACCGAGGCGAGTGCGACGGCGACGACGGCGAGCAGCAGCCCCGGCCGCACGCCGGACGCGGCGGTGACGAACCCCGCCGTCATCGCGCCCGCGGGGACCCCGATCCCGGAGGAGAGCATGCGGCGGGTGGTGTTCACCCGGCCCTGGAGGTCCTCGGGGGTGATGGACTGGGCGTACGTCACCGTGTTCACGATGACCATCAGGTAGGCCGTGCCCCAGGCCGCGACGGCCGGCAGCGCGAGGCGCCAGTCGTCCGTCGTCACGGTCAGCAGTCCGAGGACCGAGCTGACCGGCAGCAGGGCCCGCATCACCCGCATCGCGTCGACCCGCCGGAGCAGCCACGGAAGGACGATCGAACCCAGCACGCCGCCGACGCTCCACGCCGTGAAGAGCAGCCCGACCCGGGAGTCGGACTCCGCCAGGCCGAGGCCCCGGTCGGCGAAGATCACGAGCTGCCCGAGGAACGCGCCGCCCGCGAAGGACTGGAGGCATCCGCAGGCCGTCATGACCCGCAGGGCCGGCTGCCGCCAGAGGAACCGCAGCCCCTCCTTGACCGAGTCCAGGAGACGCTGGTTCCCGGACGAGGCCGCGCGGACGCCGGCCGGCAGGGCCAGCGCGCCGACCAGCAGCGCGGAGGCGAGGAAGGTGGCCGCCTGGAGGGCGAGGACGCCGGTGGTGCCCAGCACGCCGATGAGCAGGCCCGCCATCGCCGTGCCGATGATCTGCACCGTCGTCTCCGCGCCCCAGATCAGGCTGTTGGCCTGGGCGATGCGCTCCCGCCCCACCACGGCGGGCACCACGCCGTACCCGGCCGCGTCGAAGAAGACGTAGAGCGTGGACGACACGAAGGCGACCGCCACGATGTGGAAGGCGGTCAACGAGTGGACGGCCGCCGCCAGCGGGACGGTCGCCAGGCAGGCGCTGTTCGCGAGGTCGGCGGCCACCATGACGCGGCGCCGGTCCAGCCGGTCGGCGAGCGCTCCGGCCAGGAGCCCGAAGAAGACGTACGGCATGGCCTCGCCGGCTGCCACGAAGGACACCAGCAGCGGGGAGCCCGTCCTCTCGTACACCAGGACGGGCATGGCGACGTACGCGACGGCCGATCCCGCCCCGGCCAGGACGCGGGACAGCCAGAAGAGGCGGAAGTCGCGGACACGGTGCAGCGGTCGGAGCGCCCGGTCGGGACTCGCGACCTCCGGAGTGGGTGAGGGCATGGGAGTTTGTAGCCATACCCGGCGCGGCCTCGTCAAGGCTCCCGGGCACCGCCCGGCCTGCGGGCCTGCCCCTCGTCGGCGGTGGAACCGGGAGCAAACGGGCGCCTCGTGATTGAGTGGGCGCATGAACCCGCAGACGACTCCCGGTTCGTTGCGTGTCGGCCTGATCGGCTACGGCCTGGCCGGCTCCGCCTTCCACGCGCCGCTGATCGCCAGTACGCCGGGGCTGCGGCTGGACGCCGTGGTCACCGCCAATCCCGAGCGCCGCGAGCGGTTGGCGCGCGAGCACCCGGGGGCCCGCGCCGTGGACACCCCCGAGCAGTTGCTCGCCGACCCGGACGCGCTCGACCTGGTGGTCATCGCCTCGCCCAACCGCACCCACGCCCCGCTCGCCCGCGCCGCCCTGCGGGCCGGCCTGGCGACGGTCGTGGACAAGCCGCTGGCCGGCTCCGCCGCCGAGGCGCTGGAGCTGTGCCGGCTCGCCGAGGAGCGGGGCGTCCTGCTGTCCGTGTTCCAGAACCGGCGCTGGGACGGCGACTTCCTCACCGTGAGCCGCCTGGTGCGCGGGGGCGCGCTGGGCCGGGTGCACCGCTTCGAGTCCCGGTTCGAGCGCTTCCGTCCGAAGCCCAAGCCGGGCTGGCGCGAGCTGGCCGACCCGGCCGAGGTCGGCGGCACGCTGTACGACCTGGGCAGCCACCTGGTCGACCAGGCGCTGACGCTGTTCGGGCCGGTGGAGACGGTGTACGCGGAGGTCGACGTGCGGCGCGACGGCGCGGTCGTCGACGACGACGCCTTCCTCGCCCTCACCCACGCCTCCGGCACCCGCTCGCACCTGTGGACCAGCGCCATCACCCCGCTGATCGGCCCCCGGCTGAGGGTCCTCGGCGACACCGCCGGGTACGTCAAGCCCGGCATGGACCCGCAGGAGGCGGACCTGCGGGCGGGCCTGCGCCCCGACGGCAGCCGCCCGTGGGGCGCCGACCTGCCGGCGCACTACGGCACCCTGGGCACCGACGAGTCCGCGATCTCCCTCCCGACGGACCCGGGCGACTACCCCGCCTTCTACGCGGGGGTCGCCGCCGCGCTGGCCGTCCCCGGGACCCCGCCGCCGGTGGACCCGCGCGACGCGGTGGCCACCCTCGCCGTCCTGGAGGCCGCCCGCGCCTCCGCCGCCACGGGGACGACGGTCCGGCTGGGCTGAGGACTCGGCTGACGGTCGCCCCGTGCTGTCGTCGCCAGGGACCGGACTTCTAAGATGCTTGGATGAACAGTCAGCGGGGGCGGCAGCTCAGCGGCGACGAGCGCCGCGAGCGCGAGCGGGCCTGGTCGGCGCAGCAGAAGGAGCGCGAGCGGGCCTGGACCGAGGAGTTCGAGAAGCGCGGCAAGGTCCTGGAGGCCGAGGCCAGGGAAGAACGGTTCGTCACGTCGGTCGCCCAGGAGCGGCTGGCCTGGGCCGAGGGCCGGCGGGCCGGGTCGATCGGCTACGTGGACGTCACCGGCGCCGACGGCGAGCGCGTACGGATCGCGGTGATGTGGCTCGGACGGTTCCGGGCCACCCGCAAGCCGCTGAACGACTACGACCCGTTCCGGCAGGTCGAGGCGGGCGCCGGTGAGGGGCTCCTCCTGCTCATCCCGTACGCCGTCCTGGTCGGCCTGAACGCCGGCCTGCGCTGGCTCGTCCTGCGGCTGGCGAACCGCCCGCGCTGGGCGGTCGCCGCCGCCGCGGGCCCCGACCGGGGCAAGGGCGGCACGCGCAACCTCGTCCTGCTGCGCAGCCGGAGCCGGCGCGAGGCCCTGAGGTACGCGGCCGCCCTGGCCGACCGGGTCGAACGGGACGGGACCGCGGCCCTCGGCTCCCGCTGACCCTCGCGACGGCCGGGCCTGCCGGGTCACCCGGCGGCGACCGCGCTCCAGCGCTGGTTCCAGCCGCCGTTGAACTCCCAGAGCTGCGCGGGGGCGCCCGGCTCGGTGCTGTAGCCGCCGATCTCCACCGCCATGTCGCCGACCCGGAGGGTCCGGTTCGAGCGGTCCGGGCGGCTCGGCGAGTCCCAGATCTGCCCCGGCCCGTACCAGCAGTCCCACTGCTGGAGCGTCACGCCGTTGCGCATGATCCCGCCCGGGACGTCGAGGCACTTGCCGCTGTGCACGTTGACCAGGGCCCACCGGCCGGAGTCGTAGCCGGTCTCGCTCACCAGCACCCAGCGCTGGCTGTCCCCGCCCGTGCAGTCCCACTGCCGGACCGGGGCGCCGTTGTCGGTCCGCCAGTCGGCGACCTCCAGGCACTTGCCGGTGCCCTGGTTGACGAGCCGGTACGAACCCTCGGAGACCCGTGCCGAGGCCGGCTGGGTGCCCAGTACCAGCACCGCGCCGAGCGCCACCACGGCACCGCGCAGACCGTTCCGCTTCCATCCGCCCGACTTCATCCCGACTGTCCCCATTCGCACCCGAACCGCCCCTCCCAGCAGGGCCGGAAGCGGCCCCCGCCCATGATCGTGGCAGTGCCCGGCCCGCGCCGACAAGGTGTTTTCGCGGTCGGCGCGCGGGGCGGACGGGCGGAGCGGACGGGCGGGGCGGACGGGCCCGGGCGCGCTCACACCCCGATGACCTCCACCGCCGCGCCCAGCCCCCGGAAGTCCGCCACGTTGCGGGTGTACAGCGGCAGCCCGTGAGCGGAAGCGACGGCGGCGATCATCAGGTCTATCCGGCGCGGGCGCGGCTGCCGCCCGGCGGCGATGGTGAGGGTGACCAGCGTGCCGTAGCGGGCGGCGGCGGCCGCGTCGAAGGGCAGCGGGTCGAAGTCGGCCATCGCCGCGCCCAGCACCTCCAGCCGGGCCGCCCGGCTGGCCGGGTCGCGGGCCATCGACACGCCCTGCTGGAGTTCGGCGAAGGTGATCGCGGTCAGCTCGGGCACGGCCGGCAGGGCGCCGGGGTCGAGCAGCGCGAGGTCGATGTAGACACAGGTGTCGAGCACCCCGGCGGGCCGCCGCCTGGACGCCCTCCGGCGCTCAGCCACGCGGCCGCTCGAACGGGTCGTCGCCCTCGTCCCCCACCAGTTCCTCGGGCCCGAAGTACTCCTCGGCCTCCTTGCGCATCTGCTGGTGGTCCACCCGCGGCAGCTTCACGTGCCGCGCCACCAGTTCCTCGGCCGTGAGCCTCCGGCGCCCGGACACCGGCCGCAGCTCGGCGACCTCGACCCCGTTCCTGGTGATGTGGAAGACCTCCCCGGCCTCCACCGCGTCCATCACCGCGGCGGAGTTGTTCCGGAACTCCCGCTGGGTAATCGTCTTCATGCCTTCCACGGTAGCCCCGCGTAGCACCGATGGCTACACCCCGCGCGGCACCGGAACAGCCCTCCCCGCCCGCCCGGAAGCGGTGCGTTCGTATACAGATTGGAACGGCGAGGGGTGCCCCGTGCCGGACGTCCCGGCAGCGGGGAACCTGACAGGTCGTACGATCGTCCTGCTGATACGTCCGGTCATACGCCCGGTCGTACGTCCGGGATCCGCCGGGACACCGAGGAGGAGTGGGCCATGACCGTCATCGCGATGCTGCTGGGCCTGCTCCGGGTGCTGACCGGCGAGCTGGCGGCCGACAACGGGACGCTGGCCGCCGTCGCCGCCGTCGCGGCCGTGGCCCTGGTGGCCGGGGCGGTCGCCGGGGCACTGGCCGGGGCCCGCCTCCTGGGGGCGCGGGCACCGGCGGCGGTGCGCAGCGGGGTGCTGCGGCGCCGGGCGTTCCGTACGGCGTTCCTTCCGCAGCGTGATCCGGATGCCCGGGGCCGGCGACGCCCCAGGGCACCGGGAGCGGCCCCGGCGGCCGCGTAACACCTGGCAGCTCCGCGAGCCCCACGGCTCCCCGCGGGCTGCGTCGTCCTCCGCGGCCGTCCTCCGCCGATCACTCGTGTCCCGAGACCCCGGAGGGCTCGCTCCACCATGTCCGTACTCGCTGTTCTCGACCCCGCCGTCGCCGTCGCGCACGCCGCCGTCGCCGCCATCGCCCACCTGCTGCCGACCGCGGCGGCGATCGTCCTGTTCACCGTCGCCGTCCGGCTCGCGCTGCATCCGCTGGCCCGGGCGGCGGCGCGCGGCGAGAAGTCGCGGGCCGTGCTCGCGCCGAAGGTCGCCGCGCTGAACGCGAAGTTCAAGCAGCGGCCGGAGAAGCTGCGGGAGGCGATGGCCGAGCTGTACCGCGAGGAGCAGGTGTCGCCATTCGCGGGGTGCCTGCCGATGCTGGTGCAGATCCCGTTCTTCTCGGTGATGTACCGGCTGTTCACCACGCCGAACGACCTGCTCGGCCACACCCTGTTCGGGGTGCCGCTGGGCCTGCACGTGCCGGGCGCGCACGGGGCCGGGCAGTTCGCGGTGTTCGGGCTGCTGTACGCGGGGCTGGCGGCGGTCGGGTACGTCAACTACCGGCGGGCCCGGCGCGCGGCGGCGGCGCAGCCCACCCCCCATCCGGGGGCGGGGCTGCTGCCGTACCTGTCGTTCGGGTCGGTGCTGTTCGCGCTGCTGGTGCCGGTGGCCGCGGCGCTCTACCTGCTGACGACGAGCGCGTGGTCGGCCGCCGAGCGGGCCTGGCTGTACCGGGACGTGCCGCAGTCCCCGGCGGCGGCGGCGCTCGCCGGGTAGCCGGCGCACGCGGGCACCGGGCGCCCGGCGGGCGACGGCACCGGCACCGGCACCGGCACCGGCACCGGCACCGGCACCACGCTCAGAAGTGGCGCAGCAGTTCGGGGAAGGCCCCGAGCCGCAGCGTCGCCTGGTCCGGGTCGAGGTCCTCGTGCTCCAGCACCCAGGTGTGCTCGTGCGGGATGAAGACGGTGCGCAGCCCGGCCCGGTGGGCGGGGGCGATGTCGGACTTGGGTGAGTTGCCGATCATCCAGGTCCGGTCCGGGTCGAGGCCGAGGTCGGCGGTGAGCTGCCGGTAGGTGTCGACGGACTTCTCGGCGACGATGTGGACGCCCCGGAAGTGGTGGTCGATCGTGGACCGCTCGACCTTGCCCCGCTGCTCGTCCTGGTCGCCCTTGGTGAGGAGGAGCAGGTGGTGGCGGTCGGCGAGGGCGGTGAGGGTGTCGGCGACGCCGGGGATCAGTTCGACCCGCCGGTCGCTCAGCGGGGCGAGCAGGTCGTCGATCCCGGCCTGCTCGGCCGGGGTGGGGGTGCGGCCGTCGTTGAGCTGTCGCAGGCAGTCGGCGAGGCTCTGCCGGAAGACGGCGGCGCCGTAGCCGAGGGCGGCGGAGTTGGCGGCCTCGATCCCGTCCAGGACGGTCCGGGCGCGGTCCCGCTCCTCGGGGGCGGCGACCCAGGCCAGGAAGCCGTCGATGACCCGCTCGAAGAGGACGTTGTTCTCCCAGAGCGTGTCGTCGGCGTCGAAGATGAGGGTCTGGTCGGTGTGCATCCGGTGGTCTCCAGGGAGGGTGCGTCAGGCGGGGGCGAACAGGCGGGCGGCGCGGTCGAGGGTCTCGCGGAGGTTCTCCTCGGTGGTGCGCTGCCGGGCCTCCTCGACGGTGAGCCACTCCAGTGGGGAGGCCGGGTTCTCGGGCCGGGCCCGGTCCGGGGTGCCGGTCGCCAGGAGGAAGCGCAGGTCGGCGTGGTCGTGGGCGGGTTCGGTGGCCGAGGCGGGGACGGGCACCACGGCGAGGTGGACGAGGTCGGGGCCCGGCCACGGGGTGAGGTCGGTCAGCCCGGTCTCCTCCCGGCCCTCGCGCAGCGCGATGTCCAGGGCCCGGGTCTCGCCCGGGTCGCCGTGGCCGCCGACCTGCAGCCAGGCCTGCTGGCGGACGTGCCAGCGCAGCAGGACGCGGCGGGTCGGCGGGTGGACGATCAGCGCGGAGGCGGTGAAGTGGAGGGGGAAGGTGCCGCGGTCCCAGGCGTCAGGGGTGCCGAGGAGGCCGCGGGCCCGCTCGTGGTCGGCGGTCTCCGTGGGGCCCTGCGGCCGGTGGCCGTCCAGCAGTCGGGCCAGGTCCGGGCTGTGCGGCGGGCCGTCCGTGGTCACCATGGATCTGCGCTCCTCGTTCTGCTGTCCTGCTGTCCTGTTGGCCCGTCGGCCCGTTGGCCCGTCGGCCCGCTGCCGGGCACTCGGCGGCTCGCCTGCCCGACCACCCGGGCGGCCGCCCGACCCACTGCCGAACGGCGCCGTGCCGCGTCAACCGGCTTACGGGAAACGGGTGGTGGGGCCGGGTGGTGGGGCCGGGTGCCGCCGGTCGCGGCGGACCCGCGCAGCCTAGCCCGGGGGCTGTCGGCGGGCCCACCGGTTTTCACCCCGGCGCACCGGCGGGACGGCCGCGCCGCGAGGCCCGTACCGGCCGGTCGGGGCGTTGCCCGGAGGCCGTAGCCTGAGGTGATCGTTTACGGACAGGTGGAGGGATGTCGTCATGGTGGCTGCTCCGGCGCTCGCCGAGCTGCGCGAGGTGTGCCAGCCGCAGGCCAAGCTGCAGAGCCGCAACGGTGAACACTGGGCGGGCCGGCTGTACATGCGGCGGATCTCGCTGCGGACCACCCGGCAGCTGGTCCGCACCTCGGTGTCGCCGAACACCCTCACCTGGGTGATGGTGGTGTGCGGGGTCGGCGGCGGCGCGGCCCTGCTGATCCCGGGCCTGACCGGCGCGGTGCTGGCCGCCGTCCTGTTCCAGCTGTTCCTGCTGTTCGACTGCGTGGACGGCGAAGTGGCGCGCTGGAAGCGCCAGTTCAGCATCGCCGGGGTGTACGTGGACCGGCTCGGCGCCTATCTGGCGGACGCGGCATTGATGATCGGCGCGGGCGTCCGGGCGGCGCGCGGCGGCTCGGAGCTGTGGGTGTCGGCGGGCCTGGCGGCGGCGCTGGGCGTGGTCCTGCTGAAGGCCTCGACGGACCTGGTGGACGTCGCCCGGGCCCGCAGCGGGCAGGCTCCGGCGGACGAGGAGTCCACGCAGCCGCGTTCGCAGGGCATCGCGACGGCCCGCCGGCTCGCCTCGGTGTTCAAGATCCACCGGGTGACCAACGGCATCGAGGCCTCGCTGGTGCTGCTGGCGGCGGCAGCCGTGGACGCCGGGCTCGGCAACCTGGACGCGACCCGGGCGACGCTCGCGGGGATCACGGTGATCACCTGGGGCATGGTGGTGGCGCACCTGGCGTCGATCCTGTCCTCCTCGCGCCTGCGCTGAACACGCGCCTGCGCTGAACGCCGGGCCCGTCCCCCGCGGACGGGGTGACCCGCCCCTCCCCCGCCGGGGGGAGGGGGTGCGGCGAAGCCCGTCGCCGGGCGGACGCGACGGGCGGGGGCCGGGCGGGAGGGTGAGGGCATGACGTCGACCCAGCCCCTCGCCGCCGCGACCGACGGCGCCGATGCCACCGACACCGCTGACACCGCCGACACCGTCGGCATCGCCGCCGCCGCCGTTCCCGCCCCGCCCCGGTGGGCCGTGCGGGCCGCCCAGGTCGCGGCCCTCACCGCGCTGCCGGCCGGCCTGTGGCGGCTCGCGCTGGTCGCGGGCCTGCACGGCGGGTACACCGACGCGGGCTACCGGGCGATGGGCTTCACCGGGTGGGGCGCGGTGTGGCCGGTCTTCCTGAGCCTGTCCACGGAGGCACTGGCGCTGCTCACCCTCGGGCTGGTCCGCCCCTGGGGCACGGTCCCGCCGCGCTGGGTCCCGTTCGTCGGCGGGCGCCCGGTCGACCCGCGCGCGGTGGTCCTCGCGGCCTCGCTCGGCGCCGCCGCCCTGGCCCTGCTCTGGACGCCCTTCGTCGCGTGGTGGGCCCTGCCGGGTACGGACATGACCCCGCGCGGCCACGTCCTGGTCGGCTTCCTCTACCTGCCCGCCGTCGCCTGGGCCCCGCTGCTGGCCGCCGTCACCGTCTCGTACCACCGCCGCCACCGGGCCGCGGCGGCACTCCCGCGCGTAGCCTGAAGGCCCGGCCCGGCCCGACCCGACCCGCGCGGCCCGACACGGCATGCGGATGTGACGGGGATCACCGCATCGCGCGGGGCCGGCCGGACAGGACCGGGTGTGGAGCAATCGATACGGGCGCGGATCCGCGCCGGGGACGCCGCGGCGTTCGGGCAGGTCTTCGAGGACCATGCCCGGACCGTCTACCGGCACGCGGTACGGATGACCGGGGACCGGTCCGCCGCCGAGGACGTGGTCTCGCTGACCTTCCTGGAGGCCTGGCGGCTGCGCGGCCGGATCTCCCCCGACGGGGACAGCCTGGCGCCGTGGCTGCTGGGGATCGCCGGCAATGTCATCCGCAACACCCGCCGGGCGGCCCGCCGGCACCAGAAGGCGATGGCGAAGCTGCCGCCGCGCGAGGCCGTGCCGGACTTCTCCGGCGAGTTGGCGGGGCGGATCGCCGACGCCGAGGAGCTGGCCGCCGCGAAGGCCGCGTTGGAGCAGCTGCGGCCGGCCGAGCGGGAGGTCTTCGCGCTCTGCGTGTGGGAGGGGCTGGACCACGCGGCCGCCGCCGAGGCGCTCGGCCGACCGGTGGGGACGGTCCGCTCCCGGCTCTCGCGTGCCCGCACCCGGCTGCGGGAGCTGACGGCACGGGAGTTGGCCGCGACGCGCTCGGGACGGGACTTGGCCGCGACGCGCTCGGCAGGGGCGGTGCAACGCCCGGAGGGCACCGGACAGGTATCAGGTGACCGCGCCCCCGCGGTCCGGTCGACCAAGGAGACGATCCGATGAGCGCCACCCCCCGGCACCGGTCCGAACAGGCCGATCGGGCGGCAGGGGCCGATCGGGAGGAGCTGACCCGGCTGCTGCCGGCCGCCACCGCTCCGGAACTCTCCCCCGGCCGCCACCTCCTGCTCAAGGAGCACCTGTTGGACAGCATCACCGACACCCCCCGGCGCACACCCCGCCGACGCGGCCTGCTGCTGGGCGCGGCCCTGCCGGTGGGCCTGGCCGCCGCCCTGGCCGGTGTCCTCCTCGCCACCGGGACGGACGGCTCCCCGGCCGGCGCCGACGACAGCGGCCGGTCGCTGGGCAGCGCCGAGAACGCCGGGTACACCCTGGAGAGCGCCCAGGACGTCGTCCGGCTCACCATCCTGGAGCAGTACAAGCCGGTGGACACGCAGCAGTTGCAGCGCGATTTCGACCGGTTCGGGATCCGCGCCCGGGTCTACGCGGGCGAGCCCGGCTGCCAGACCAAGCGGCCGGAGCAGCCCCGGAACGTGGACCTCAACGCCGGCTGGGACATCGAGGTCCGGCCCGGCAACGAGCCGATGGTGCTCACCGTCCACCCGCGCGAGCTGCCGAAGGGCACCGAGATCTTCGTCTACCTGCCGCTGGCCAAGACCGATCCGGCCAACAGCTTCCGGGAGTTGGAGGCCGGGCTGATGAAGTCCCCCGGCCCCTCGTGCCTGGAGTCCAGGGTCTTCGTCAATCCGCTGGCGAGCCTGCTCCCGACCGCTCCGCCGCCGGCGCCGTGATCCCGGCCCGCCGCTGAAGGCGCCGCGCCCCGCTAGCCTTCCCCGCCGTCCCGGTCCCCGCCTTCCCCGTCCCCGTCTTCCCCGTCCTCGCCGCCTTCGTCCCCACCGCGGGCGTAGGCGGCGAGGACGGTGTCGAGCAGGCCGGGGAAGCGGAGCTGCAGGTCGGCGTCGCGCAGGGCGGAGAAGCGGCGGTTGGCCTCCTCCCGCTGGGTGATCAGGCCGGACTCGCGCAGCACCTTGAAGTGGTGGCTGAGGGTGGAGGGCGCGACGTCGACCGGGAAGGTGCCGCAGGCCCGTTCGGGTTCGGCGCGCAGAACGCGGACGATGGTCATCCGGGTGGGGTCGGAGAGCGCGTGCAGGACGTCGAGGAGATCGATCTCCTCGGTCGCGGGATGGGCGGGCGCCGGTCGGCGGCGGGTGCTGCGGGGCACGGTCAGACCTCCCTGATCTGCGATGTTCGACATCCATAGAAATGGCGTGGTACCACTGCCCCACGTCAATTTCGTAGTTCGTCGAACATCGTAGTCCAGGGGGACCGACATGCGCGCACTGGTGATGACCGCACCCGGTGGAGCGGAGCACTCGCAGATCCGGGAGGTCGGGGTGCCGCACCCCGGGCCCGGCGAGGTGGCGGTCGACGTCGCCTACGCCGGACTGAACTTCGTGGACGTGATGGCCCGCCGCGGCGACGCCGGCTACACCGCCGAGTGGCCCTACCGGCCCGGCAAGGAGGTGTCCGGCACGGTCCGGGAGGTCGGCGAGGGCGTCACCGGGCTCGCCGTCGGCGACCGGGTGGTGGCCGCGCCGGTCGGCGCCGGGCTCGCGGAGGTCGCGATCGCCGACGCCGCGCTCACCGTGCCGCTCCCGAACGGGGTGTCGCTGCGCGAAGCCGCCGCCGTCCCGCTGGGCCTGGCCACCGCCGTGCTGCTGCTGACCGACGCCGGCCGCTTCGAGGCCGGGGACACCGTCCTGGTGCACTCGGCGGGCGGCGGGATCGGCCAGGCCGTCGCCGGCCTCGTCCCGCTGCTCGGCGGCGGCCGGCTGATCGGCACCGTCGGCCGGCCCGGGAAGGCCGCCGCCGCGACCGCCTCCGGCTACGACCACGCCTTCGCCCGCGACGAGGCGCTGTCCGAGGCCGTCCGGGCCGCCACCGGCGGACGGGGCGTCGACCTCGTCCTCGACCCGCTGGGCACCGAGGCCCTGGACCTCGACCTCGCCGTCGCGGCACCCGGCGCCCGGATCGTCCTGTTCGGCAACGCGGGCGGCGGCGCCGTCGCCGACCTGCCGCCGCTCGGCCGCCTGATGGCGGGCAACCTCAGCGTCACCGGCTTCAGCCACCGCGGCCTGGCCGCCACCGCCCCGGAGCGGCTCGCCCGCGCCATCCGCCGCGTCCTCGACCTGCTCGCCGGCGGCGGCCTGGAGCTGCCGGTCACCGAACTGCCCGGCCTGGCCGCCGTCCCGGCTGCCCATGACGCGATGGAGGCGAGGCAGGCGACGGGCAAGTACGTGGTACGGGTGGCCGGTTGAGCCGTCCGGCGGGGATCCCCCGCGCGGGAGGCCGGCTCCGACGGCCTCCCGCGCCGGACCCGCGGGTTCGCGGGTTCGCGGGTTCGCGGGTTCGCTCCGCTTGGCGCCGCCCCGCTTGGCGCCGCGCGCCCGGGCATAGCCCCCGGCCCGGCGGCGTTGGGCCGGGCATGACCAAGATTCTGGTGATCGGCGCGAACGGCAGCGTGGGCAGGCATGTCGCCGCGTCACTGGCCGAGGGCGGCCACGAGACAAGGGCATTGGTACGGGAGCCGGCAACGGCCGTGCTGCCCAAGGGAGTCGAGGCCTTCCGGGGGGACCTGTCGGCACCGGAGAGCCTGGAGCCCGCGCTGACCGGCGGGGTCGGGGCGGTGTACCTGATGTGGCCCGGGCTGCCCGTGGAGCCCCGGGTCGTCGAGCTGATCGCCCGGCACGCCGAGCGGGTCGTCTACCTCTCGGCGGACGTGGCCGACCTCGCGGACGACGAGCCTGCGGTGGTCTTCCACCAGGAGGTCGAGCGGCTGATCCGGCGGTCGGGCCCGCGCTGGACCTTCGTCCGGGCGATCGACTTCGCGGGCAACCTGCTCGCCTGGGCCGACCAGGTGCGCGGGGGCGTGGTCCGTTGGCCGTACGGGCGGGCCCGCCGCTCGCTGGTGCACGAGCGGGACATCGCCGACGTCGTGGTGCGGGCGCTCACCGAGGACGGGCACGATGGCGCCCGGTACGTGGTCACCGGGCCGGAGTCGCTCTCGCACGCCGAGTTGGCGGGGATCATCGGCGAGGAGCTGGGTATCGGGGTGCGGTGGGAGGAGCTGCCGCCGGAGACGGCCCGCGCGGAGCTGACGGCGGCCTGGGGGAACGCGGCGTTCGTGGAGTCCCGGCTGCGGGCGTGGGAGTCGTTCACGCGTGAGCCGGAACGGGTGACGGACACGGTGGAGCGGGTGCTCGGCCGGCCGCCGCGCGACATCCGCACCTGGGTGCGCGACCACGCGGCGGACTTCCGGTAGGTGCCCGACGCGCACCGGGAGCCGGTCACCGGGCGCCGGGAGCCGGGCACCCGGAGCCGGTCAGCGGCTCCCGGCCGGCGCCTCCAGCGAGTCGAGCCAGCGCAGCAGCCGGGCGCCCTCCCGGGTCATGACGCCCGGGTCGCGCAGGGCGTTGGCCAGCAGCGACATGCCCTGGTAGCCGGCGACCAGGGTGAGCGCCAGGCCGTCCGGGTCGGGCAGGCCGAGTTCGCGGAACTGCCCGGCGGCCCAGTCCAGCAGTCGCCGGATCACCGCGCCGGCCTCCGCGTCCAGGACCCCGTCGGCCCGTTTGTCGAGTTCGACGGCCAGGGTGCCGGTCGGGCAGCCGAACCGGGCGGCGGTGTCGCGCTGCCCGATCCAGGCCTCGACCAGGGCCTTGAGCCGGTCCCGCGGGTCGGCCAGCCGGCCCAGTTCCTCGGCGAGTTCGTCCAGGTGCGTGCCGTGCTCGGCCAGTGCGGCGCGGACCAGCTCGTCCTTGGTCTTGAAGTAGTAGTAGACGTTCCCGACCGGGACGTCCGCCTCGCGCGCGATGTCGGCGAGCGTCGTGCGTTCGACGCCCTGCTCGTGGAGGACCCTGGCCGCGGCGGCCGTGAGCCGCCGGCGCTTCTGCGACGCCGCCGCGCGCCGGTTCACTGAGTCAGTCACCCGACTCACTATAGACAGCCACCGGTGGTCGCGTGCTACGGTCTTTCTAAGTCAGTCGACTAACTCACAACGGGAGGGGATCTCGATGATCACAGTGACGGGCGCCACCGGCACCATCGGACGGACGCTGGTGGAGCTGCTGGCCGGGGCGGGCGAGGAGGTCGTGGCCGTGTCGCGACAGGAGCAGCCCACGCAGCCGGCGCAGCCCGCAGGACCCGCACAGGGCAGGGCCGGTGTCCGGTGGGCGCGGGGCACCGTCGGCGACGCCGCGGGCCTGCGGCCCGCCCTCGAAGGGTCCCGGGCACTGTTCGTCGTACTGGGCGGCGAGCTCAACAGCCGGGGCGAGAACCCGGACGCCCTGATGTCCGCCGCCGCGGACGCCGGCATCGAGCGGGTCGTCCTGGTCTCCTCGCAGGTCAGCGCCACCCGCCCGGAGGCGGTCTCGCACGCCCGGCTGCGGGAGTTCGAGTCCGCCGTGCGCACCTCCGGACTCGGCTTCACCGTCCTGCGCCCCGGCGGCTTCGCCTCCAACGCCTTCGCCTGGGCCGAGACGGTCCGCACCGAACGCCGGGTCTTCGCCCCGTTCGGCGACGTGGCGCTGCCCGTCGTCGACCCGGCGGACATCGCGGCGGTCGCAGCGGCCTCACTGCGCGAGGACGGGCACGCCGGTCGGACGTACGAGCTCACCGGCCCCGCGCCCGTCAGCCCGCGCGAGCAGGCCGCGGCGCTGGCGGAAGCCCTCGGCGAGGAGGTGGCCTTCGTGGAGCTGTCCCGCGAGCAGGCCCACGCCCACCTGGCGCGGTTCATGCCGGAGCAGGTCATCGCCGGCACCCTGGACGTCCTCGGCGTCCCGCTCCCCGCCGAAGTGGCGGTCAGCGCCGACGTGGAGGCGGTGCTGGGGCGCCCGGCCGCGCCCTTCCACGCGTGGGCCGCGCGCAACCTGGCCGCGTTCCGGTAGCGGCAGGTCACAGCGGGACCCGCCCACCCGAAGGCCGGGCGGACGGGTCAGGCGGAGCGGACGGGGCGGGCGTTCGGACGGGGCGGGCAGGCGGGTCGGTCCGCGCGGTCCGGGCTCCGTCCGCTACTCGGCCGGCGGCGGAATGACCGGGACGAGGATCAGCCGGCTGGTGGCGTCCACCGCCCCGGCCATGGCGGTCAGCTGGACCTGGTACTTGATGGGGTTGTTCCGCGCGTTCCAGAGCTGGGTGGCGTTGAGCCAGGCGACCTCGCGGGCCGTCGACATGCTGAAGGCGCTGACGGCGTGCTTGAGCTGCTCGGCAGGCGCGGTGGCGACCTTGGCGATCTGCAGCTCGAACTCGGCCCGGATCTCCGCCTCGACACTGGCGAGCAGGTCGTTGACCTTCTCGTAGTCCTCGTGGACCGGCGGGTTCTCCGGCGCCGTGTTCCGCTCCTTGCAGGTCTCCACGACGGCCAGGGCGAGGTCGTGGTTGATGTGGGCGTTCATGCCGGCCAGGGCGAACTGGATGGGCCAGATCGTCCGGTTGCCGCGCACCGGTGGGGCACTGAGTGGCCATCACAATCCTTCCGTGGGTGGGGTCGTGCGATGACGGATCATGTCGACACGAGCTGGAAGATAGTGCACGGACCACCGGAAGGCGGGGAGGCTGCGCACGGGGGCTGCCGGGAGTCACCTTGACCTGAAGTCAGCTTGAGGTTCTAGCGTGATCCCCGGGTGATCATCAGCCCCATCCGCCACCAGGAGGAGCAGTCGTGATTCTCGTAACGGGAGCCACCGGGAACATCGGACGTGCGCTGCTCGACGAGCTGCGGGCAGGCGGAGCCGGGCCGCTCAGGGGCCTCACCCGCGATGCCGCGAGCGCGGCCTTCCCCGACGGGGTCGCGGCCGTCGAAGGCAGCCTCGCCGACACCGCGTCGCTGAAACCCGCGTTGACCGGGGTGCGTTCGCTGTTCCTCGTGTCGCGACTGGGCTCGGACGCCGAGATCCTCGACGCCGCCCGACAGGCGGGCGTGGAGCACGTGGTGCTCGTGTCGTCCATCACCGTCGAGACGCATCCGCACCTCGGCCCGGCAGCCGAGAACCTGGCTGTCGAGCGGCACCTCCAGGACAGCGGCATGGCCTGGACGGTCCTGCGGCCGACCCAGTTCGCCTCGAACTCCCTGATGTGGGCGGCGACGATCCGCGCCCACGGGACGGTCCGCGCGCCGTTCGCGGACACCGGGCTCCCCACGATCCACCCGGCGGACATCGCGTCGGTGGCGCGGGCGGCACTGACCGGACCCGGCCATCACGGGCAGGAGTACGCCCTGACCGGACCGGAGTTGGTGACCGCCCGGCAGCAGGCCGAGGCCATCGCGGCGGCACTGGGCCGGGAGGTGCCCTTCGCCGAGACCAGCCGGCAGGAGGCCCACGCCGGGATGGCCGCCGTCTTCGGGAGCGAGGCCGCCGACGCGGTGCTCGACGTCATGGGCGGGGACGTCAACGACGGGATACAGCGGGTGCGCGGCACCGTCGAAGAGGTCACCGGCTCCCCGGCCAGGCCGTTCCGGCAGTGGGCCGCCGAGAACGCCGCCGCCTTCCGCTGAACGGCCCGGCGCCGAGCCCGTCCGCCCGTCCGCCCGTCCCCCCACGGCAGTCGCCGCCGCGCCGGAGCGCGGCGGCGGTGCGGCAGCGGTGCGGCAGCGGTGCGGGTCCGCACAGGAAGTCGGCGGGGTCGACTTCCTGTGCGCGGGGCGATCGGGCCGGACACCGCGCCCCGGGGCCCTGGCCCGGTGCCGACTCAGGCGGTGGCCGGGTCCGCCGCGCCGGTGCCCTCGGCCACCGGCGCGGGAACCGACCGGAGTGCGGGCGCGGGCGGGGCGGGGATGACGGCGGCGACGGCAGCCGCGAGCAGGGCGACGCCGCAGCCGATCACCAGGCCGACCCGGAACCCGCCCTCCGAGGGCAGGGTGTGGCCGCCCAGGGTGACCGTCATCTGCGAGAGCACCACCCCGACGACGGCGGCGGACACCGAGGTGCCCAGCGAGCGCATCAGCGTGTTGAAGCTGTTGGCCGACGCCGTCGAGGAGAGCGGCACGGCGCTCATGATCAGCGCGGGCATCGCGCCGTACGCCAGGCCCACGCCGCCGTTGGAGACGATCGCGGCGACCAGCACGCCCCAGGTGGACCCCATCAGCGGCAGCGCCAGCCCGTAGCCGACGGCGATCGCCAGCGCGCCCATGACCAGGGTGAACTTCGGGCCGCGCGCGGCGGAGAGCCGGCCGCCCAGCGGGGAGACGATCATCATCATCAGCCCGCCCGGCGCCATCCACAGGCCCATCGCCAGCATCGACTGGCCCAGCCCGTAGCCGGTGGCCGTCGGCAGTTGCAGCAGCTGCGGCAGGATCAGGGCCTGGGCGTACATGCCGAAGCCGACCAGGACGGATGCGACGTTGGTCAGCAGCACCCGGGGGCGGGCGGTGACGCGCAGGTCCACCAGCGGGGCGGCGACCCGCAGCTCCCAGCGGGCCCAGAGCAGCAGGACGGCCGCGGCGAGAGTGAACAGGCCGAGGGTGCGGGTGCTCCCCCAGCCCCAGTCGCCGCCCTTGGAGACCGGCAGCAGCAAGCTGACCAGGCCGATGCTCAGTCCGGCGGCGCCGACGAAGTCGAAGCGCCCGCCGGCGGCGGGCCGGGCGGCGGGGGCGGGGGCCGGGACCACGGTCCGGATCATCAGGATGATGACGACTGTCAGGACGGCGGTGCCCCAGAACAGCACCCGCCAGCTGGCGTAGTCGGCGACCCCGGCGGCGATCGGCAGGCCGAGCCCGCCGCCGATCCCCATGGACGCGCTGACCAGTGCGATCGCCGAGCCGAGCCGTTCGGGCGGCAGGACGTCGCGCAGCAGGCTGATCCCGATCGGCACCAGCCCCATCCCCATGCCCTGGAGGGCCCGGCCGATGATCATCGGCACGACGGAGGAGGAGAGCGCGCACAGCACCGAGCCGAGCAGCAGCGGGACGCAGGAGGCGATGAGCATCGTCCGCTTGCCCAGCAGGTCGCCGAGGCGGCCGCTGATCGGGACGAAGACGGCGGCGGAGAGAAGGGTCGCGGTGATGACCCAGGAGGCGTTGGAGGCGGTGGTGTGCAGGAGCTGGGGCAGCTCGCTGATCAGCGGGGTGACCAGGGTCTGCATGATCGCGGCGACGGTGCCGGTGAACGCGAGCGTGGCGACGATCGGGCCGGTGCGGGCGACGGGTGCCCCGGCGGCTGCCGGGGTGGGGGTGGGGGCGGGGCCGTTGATGACGGGCCTCCTCGGGCCATCGGATGAGCAGAAGTGTGCGCATCACACATGATGTGCAGATAGCACAACAGGATCAGCGTACACACGATGTGCATGATGCACATCATGTGCGATACACACATCTCTGGCATACTGGACGTGATCCACGAAAAACCCGCAGGTCAACGCGGTGATGAAGGGACTTCGACATGCCCGGCCCCACGCACCAGGTGGCACTCGAATTTCTGGTGTTCGCTCGACACCGCGACCTGAGCCAGGTCGAGCAGCGCCCCGAGGGCAGCCAGCTCGAACGCACCGCCTACATCCTGCTCAGCCGCATCGACGCGCAGGGCCCGATGTCCATCGGACAGTTGAGCGACGCGTTCGGCCTGGACGTCTCCACGCTCAACCGCCAGACGGCGGCACTGAAGAACGCGGGACTACTGGACCGCATCCCCGACCCGGACGGCGGCATCGCCCGCAAGTTCCGGCTCACGGAGGACGGACGGCAGCGGCTGACCGAGGAACGGGCGGCGCACGTACGAGCGCTGGACCTGGTGATGGCCGACTGGCCCGAAGAGGATGTGGAGGCCTTCGCCGGATACCTGCGCCGCTTCAACACCAGCATCGAGGGGATCGACGGACGGCCCTGGCCCCGGGGGTGACGCGGCTTCGCGACCCCCCGGGCCGAGCGAAGGGCCTACGCGGGGTAGTAGGGGCCGCGCGGGGGCCGGGGATGGGTATCCCGATTGCGCTTGTACTCGCGCAGGAGCGCGAGGAGGTTGACGAGAGTGCTGGCCGGGATGTTGCCGACATCGACCAGACGGCGACCCTGGAGGTTGATCTCGCCGGAGGTCGCAGAGGGCCAGAGGAGCCCGAACTCCCGCCCCTCGGTCCGGAGTTCGACGATCAGCTGAGTGAGCTGACGCGAGCTGAGGTGGAGCAGGGCCGGATCGGTGGGGCGGATGGGGAGGTGGGCGCTCACGCGGCACCGTCCAGCTGCAGCTCGAACCAGACGGTCTTGCCGAGCTTCTGGGGATCGACGCCCCAGCGGTGGGTGAGGCCGGCGACGAGCTGGAGGCCCCTGCCGGACTCGGCGAGGACGGAGAGGGACTGCTGCTCCGGGAGGCTCGGACTGCGGTCGGAGACCGTGACACGGAGGGTGTTGGAGAGGAAGAGGATGAGGACGACCGGGGAGGTCGTCCCGCCGTGACGCCAGGCGTTGACGATCAGTTCGACCAGGGCGAGCTCGGCGTCCGCGATGGAGGAGGGCGGCCACCCGGCGAGGGTCATGCCGTCGCGCAGGGCATCGCGGGAGAGCGCGAGGGAGGGGGAGTTGAGGTTGCGCACAGGGGTCTCCCGGAGGGGGAAAGGGTGAGACCGGCGGATGCGTCGCCGTGAACGAGCCCACTGGACATGGGTGTTCTTCGGTGCCCGAGCGGCGTTCTGACGATCCGTTCGGTGATCGGTGCATCACAGACTGTAGGGCATCATCACTCACATGTGCCACCAGATCGGGAAACATGGTCCACCCATAGGCGCTGGACTGTTGACTGGGCGGCGTAGATGCTTGGGCCATGCCACCACGTACCACCCCATCAGCCAGGCAGGAACGGTTGGGCATCGAGCTGCGGAAAATGCGAGACCGCGCCCGCCAAACGACCGCCCAGGCCGCAGCCGTCTTCGGACTGGATCGAACGAAGATCACTCAGGTTGAGAAGGGGCACTACCCGATCACGGCTGAGCGAGTCCGCACGCTCGCCGAAGCCTTCGGCGAGACCGATGCCGCGTACATCGAGGCTCTCGCAGCCATGGCTGAAGACAGGCGCAAGGGCTGGTGGGACGAATATCGAGGCTTCGTTCCGCAGGGCTTTCTCGACATCTGCGAGTTTGAGCACCATGCAAAGGGCATGTGCTCCTACCAGATCTGCCACCCGCCAGGCCCCATGCAATCGGAGCGCTACAGCCGCGCGATTTTCCAGGACCTTCAGGTCCAGCTGACTCCGCGCGCAGTGGAGACGCGCGTCGAGCAACGGATGCAGCGATCCGAGATGTTGATGGCGAAGGGCACCCATCCATACACGGCGATCGTCCACGAGGCGGCCCTCCGCATGCAGTTCGGCGGCCGCGACGTGGCACGGGAACAACTGGACTGGATGCTGGAGTTGTCCCAACTGCCACATGTCACGCTTCGAGTGATCAGCTTCGCGGCCGGCGGCTTCAAGGGGCCTGGCCAGGCCATCAACTACGCGAATGGGCCCGTGCCCAGGCTTGACACCGTCAGTTACGACTCGATGGAAGGGCCGATCTTCCTCCACCTGACCGAACATCTCAAGGAGTACCGTTCGGTCGTTGAACAGATGGCTGACAGGTCTCTCTCGGTAGCGAACTCCCGCGATCTGATCGCGAAAATCAAGAAGGAGATATAGCCGATGGAGAACCGCTCCTGGATGCGGCCGAGTGCATGCGCCAATGCCAGCAACTGCCCAGAGGTATCAATCAACCCCGACGCCGTGTACGTCCGCAGCAGCCTCCTGCCCGACGCCATCGCCCAGCTCACCCCCACCGAATGGCGCGACCTGGTCTCCGCCATCCGCGCCGGGGAGTTCGACGCCTGACCCAACCAGAGCGGGCGGGCCGTTCGACGAACGGCCCGCCCTCCCCTCACACCGCCTTCGCCGTGGCCCGTACACCGAAGTGCACGTACCGCCAAAATCAGCTCCCACACCAGCGGATCGGACATATCCGCAAGCCCGTCCGTCCCCTCATAAGCGTGAGCGTCAACGCGACGCCCTCACCACTCCGATCCCTGATCGTCATTGCGGCGATGAGAGATCGAGCATGCGGCTTCGACGAGTCGCGCGACCTCATCTTCCGCACAGTGAAGACCACGTGAGAGGAACCGTCATGGATGAAATCGCCTGGCAGACGCCCACTGCGTGCGGAGACGGGAACAACTGCCCAGAGGTGGCTATCACTTCCCACGCCGTTTACGTCCGCAGCAGCCGCCTGCCCGACGCCATCGCCCGACTCACCACCGATGAATGGCGCGACCTCGTCTCAGCCATTCGCGCCGGGGAGTTCGATCTGTAGCATTCCTGGTAGAGGGAGGGGGCCCATGAGCCAACTACCGTGGAGGCGCCCGGCCGCATGCGCCAATGCCAGCAACTGTCCGGAAGTCGCCATCACCTCCAGCGCCGTGAACGTACGCAGCAATCGGTCACCCAGCACAATCGCCCAGCTCGCACCTAAGACATGGCGCGACCTCGTCTTCGCCGTTCGTGGCGGCGAGTTCGACATCAATGGCCCTCTGACAGGCGGAGGTAGCTCGATGAAGGAACTGTCCTGGAAGCGTCCCAAGGCTTGCGCGGACGCCAATGCCTGCCCGGAGGTGTTGATCACCCCCGACGCCGTGCACATCCGCAGCAGCCTCCTGCCCGAGGCCATCGCCCAGCTCACCCCCACCGAATGGCGCGACCTGGTCTCCGCCATCCGCGCCGGGGAGTTCGACGCCTGACCTTCCTCCCCTCCCCCTCTGTCTCCTCCGACGGCCCGCCGGTTCTTCCGGCGGGCCGTTTCGGTTTCCCTACGACCTTCCCCGTCGCGCTACCTTGCTCCACCTGCTACCTTGTGATGCATGGTACCTGGCATCACCAACCCCGACGGCTCCACCGGGGCCCCTGACGGGCCGGTGGCTACCCAACTGCGCAAGGGCGTGCTGGAGTACTGCGTCCTCGCCCTCCTACGGGACGGCCCCCGCTACGGGGTCGAACTGCTCCAGGAACTCGGCCGCTTCCCGATGCTGGCCACCAGCCAGGGCACGATCTACCCCCTGCTGTCCCGCCTGCGACGCGCCGGGCTCGCCGACACCTTCCTCCGGGACTCCGCCAGCGGACCGTCCCGCCGCTACTACACCCTCACCGACGCCGGCCGGGCCGCGCTGCAGGAGTTCACCGCACTCTGGCCCGCCTTCCGCGAAACCGTCGACCACGTCCTCGACCCGGGAGAGAACCCGTGAACAGCCCCATCGAGCACCCCCTGGTCCGCGCCCACTTCGACGCGGTCAGCCGACTCACCGCCCCGCTTCCCGCGGAGCGCCGTCGCGAACTCCTCGCCGATCTGCGCGAACACGTCGAGGTCTCCCTCGCCGACCAGGACCCCGCCGACGAGGCCGCCGTCCGGCGGGTGCTGGACCAGTTGGGCAGCCCCCGGCAGATCGCCGACGCCGCGCTCGCCGAGGACGGCCTCACCCGGCCCGAGCCGGAGGACCGCCGCCGCACCACCCTGACCCTGCTGTTCGCCGTGCTCCCGTTCCCGCTACTGCTCGTCCCCGCCATCGGAGCCCCGCTCGCCCTGGCCGCCGCCGTCATCGCCGCCACCCGGGTGGCCAGGTCCCGGGTGTGGACCCGTCGGCAGAAGACGCAGGCGACCCTGCTCCTGCTCGCCCCCGTCCTGACCGCTCCCCTCGCCGCCGGCGTGTTCGCCGTCGCCTCGACCCACGGCCTGACCGCGACCAACCTGCTGGCCGCGTGCGCCGTGGGCTTCAGCCCGGCCCTGGTCGCGGCGGCGCTGCTGTCCCGCTCGGCCTCTCGTCAGCGCGACGCCGCCGCCACGGCCTGACCACGGCCGCCCAGGGCCGGTGTCGTTGCCGAGCCGGAATCCGGAATTCAGCTCTCCAGTAAGGAAATACGACTTCTGCGGATCGGAAAAACGGCCTGATCACACCGCTTCCGGAATCCCCGAGCGGAAGGCGGTTTTCCGCCGCGGAACACCGGGGTAGTGACCGGGGCGTTCGCACCCGCACATTCGCCAAGTAAGCGGCGGCTGCGTTTCCCTGACACTTCCTCAGCAGAAGGACTCTCCCCATGGACAGGACCCTCCGGAACGCCCTCGCGATCGTCGTCACCGCCGGTGCCCTCGGCGCCGCCGTCGCTCCCGTCGCCGTGGCCGCCGAGCAGGCACCGCCGACCGCCGGGGTACAGGCCCAGGTCCGCAACCCCAAGACGGTCAAGGCCGACGCCTACAACCAGGCCCGCAGCATCCTGGCCAAGGCCGGGAGCCAGACCGCTGCCAAGTCGCACCCGGTCCACGGCAAGAACGACGTCCCGGTCTCCTACGGCACCAGCCTGCTCGCCTCCGCCCGGGACGAGTTCCGCCAGGCCGACAAGAACCTGCCCGCGGGCCAGAAGAAGTCGGACATGTCGATCCCCCACTACAACGCCGTCCACAACGCGGCCGACGTCATGGGCATCGACCGCTGGTGAACCGATCGGCCCCCGGGAGGGGCGGGCCGCGGGCCCTAGCGGGGCTTGACCGCCGGCTCCCCCAGGCGGCCGTCGTCCAGGACGGGGTACTCCCTGGTCTCGTGCTCCGCGGTCACCGTGATCCGGTTCGGCCCGGACCACTCCGCCTTGCGGAAGCCGTCCCGCTCCTCCCAGGTGCCCAGGTCCCAGTGGCGGGCCGTCCAGCCGTCACCGGTCCGCAGCTCCACCCGGTAGATCGGGTCGATCGAGAAGGCCACGTCAGTGATGGTCAGGACGTGGTCGGGGTGGCTCGGGTCGGGCTTGCGGTCGACCAGCCGGCCGCCGTCGCCGAAGACGAACATCAAGGTCCCGATCGCCACCGCGATCACGATCAGCGGCGACAGGATCGCCGCGCAGCCGATCTGCGCCCACCGGGTGCGGAACTCGAACTGGACGATCATCGAGACCACGAGCAGCACCGCCGCGGCCCCGAGCAGCAGCACCGGGTGGTTCAGCCAGCGCTCGACCTCCACCAGGCCTCCCGAGCGCGAGGCCTGATAGCCCGGCAGGTACGCCAGGAACGCCACCAGCGCGGCTCCCCTGAACCACCACTCGATCCGTCTGTGCCACGCAGCCGCTGCCATGTACTCCCCTGGGTGAATCTTTGCCCGGACTTTACTACGGGCTCCACCCCTTGGCCCGCGCCCCCCGGCTCCCGTGGCAGGGAGCCGGACACGAGCCCTGCGGCCCGGGCGACGGTGGTTCCGTCACCCGGGCCGCCGTCGACCGGCCGTACCCCCGTCACCGCCGGTAGAAGACGCTCCTCGACCAGAGGTAGCCGAGCAGCGTCAGCCCGGTGCACCAGGCGAGCGCGCTCCAGGCGCTGGTGCCGATCTCGGTGCCCATCAGCAGACCACGCAGGGTCTCGATGACGGGAGTGAAGGGCTGGTACTCGGCGAACCAGCGGAGGACCGTCGGCATGGAGTCGGGCGGGACGATGGCGCTGCCGATGAAGGGCAGGAACGTCAGCGGCAGCGGCGTGTTGCTCGCGCTCTCCGGCGTCTTCGACACCAGCCCGATGCCGGCCGACACCCACGTCAGCGCCAGCGTGACGAACATCAGCAGGCCCGCGGCCGCCAGCCACTCCAGCGGCCCCGCGCTCGACCGGAAGCCCATCGCGAAGGCGGCACCGATCACCATCACCAGCGCGACCATCGTCTGGAGCACGCTCCCGACCACGTGGCCGGTGAGGAACGCCGACCGCGATATCGCCATCGTCCGGAACCGGTTGACGATCCCCTCGGTCATGTCGACGCACACGCCCACCGCCGTGGCGACCGATCCCGACGTCGCCGTCATCAGCACGATGCCCGGCGTCACGTAGTCGATGTAGCTCCCGCCCCCGATGCCCGCCCCCAACGCGCCTCCGAAGGCGTAGTTGAAGAGCAGCAGCATCATCACCGGCATCAGCACGACCGAGAAGGTCATCGCCGGATAGCGCTGCGCCCGCTTGAGGTTGCGCCGCAGCATGGTCAGCGAGTCCCTGACCGCGTAGCCCGTCGTCCTGCCCGGCGCCACGATCGTCGCCGTGCTCGTCGCCGTACTCGTCGTACTCATCGCACGCCCTCCCCGGTCAGCGTGAGGAACACATCGTCCAGATCGGCCGTCTCCACGACCAGGGACTCCGCCGGGATCCCGGCGTTGTCGAGCGTGTCCAGGACGGCCTTCACGGTGACGACGGAGTTGTCCCCCGGGACGTCCAGCCGCAGGGCGTCCTCGTCCGCGACGGCGTAGTCGAACAGCGCGGCCGCCCTGCCCAGCCGGCCGGTGTCGGCGAACCGGAGCCGGATCAGCCCGCCGGGGACGATCCGCTTCAGCTCCTCGGCCGTGCCCTCGGCGACGATCCGGCCGCCGTCCAGGACGGCTATCCGGTCGGCGAGTTGGTCCGCCTCGTCCAGGTACTGGGTGGTCAGGAAGATCGTCACCCCGTGGTCGGCGACCAGCCCCCGGATGATCTCCCACATGGTGCGCCGGCTGCGCGGGTCCAGCCCGGTGGTCGGCTCGTCGAGGAAGATCACCTTCGGGTCGCCGACCAGCGTCATCGCCAGGTCGAGCTTGCGCCGCATGCCGCCGGAGAACGTCCCGACCGGAGTGCGCGCGTCCTCGGTGAGGCCGAAACGGCGCAGCAGGTCCTCGGACCGCCTCCGCCCCTCCCGACGGGGGAGGTGGTTGAGGTCGGCCATCAGCAGCATGTTCTCCTCGGCGGTGAGCAGGTTGTCCACCGCCGAGAACTGGCCGGTGACCCCGATCGCCGCCCGCACCCCGTCGGCCTCGCGGACCACGTCGTGCCCGGCCACCCGGGCCGTACCGCCGTCCGCCGGGATCAGGGTGGAGAGGATCTGCACGGCCGTGGTCTTGCCCGCGCCGTTGGGCCCGAGCAGGGCGAACACGGTGCCGGCCGGGATGTCCAGGTCGATGCCCTTGAGCACCGCCTTGTCCTCGTAGGACTTGGTGAGTCCGTTCGCCGAGATGGCGGCCATCAGGCCCTCCGGATGATGATGTTGCCGACCTGGGTGCGACCGCGGACCTCGACCGTCTCCCGGGCGTCGCCCGGGCCGGCCGTCTCGCCGAGGGCGTTGCGGACGCCGCCGAACTTGCTGTGCACGTCGAGCCAGGCCGCCGTGCCCTCGGCGATGCCGACCTCCACGTCCCCCACGCTGGTCTGCAGGGTGACCTTGCCCCGGACGACCCGGCCGACCCGCAGGTGGCCGTTGGCCGACTTGGCGTCCACGTCCGACCCGGCGATGCCGACGTGGATCCGGCCGTTGGAGGCGTTGGCCGTCAGCCCGCCGCCCACCTCCTCGATCTCGGTGTCGCCGTTGCTGTTCTTGACCGTCAGGACGCCCCCGACGGTGCCGACCTCGATCCGGCCGGAGCCGGACACCTCGGCGTCCCCGGCGACGGCGCCGACCCGGATGTCCCCCATGTCGGTCTTGAGCCGCACGCTCTCGGCCCGGTCCACCTGGATCCGGCCCATGGAGGTCTTGAGCCGGCAGTCGCCGAGCGGGCCCTCGGTGACGAAGTCCGCCATCGGGGAGTCGGCGTGCACCTGGGAGCCGGCCGGCAGCTCGACCAGGACCTCGATCGAGCCCTTCTTGCTGGAGAACACGGTGCGCTGCTTGGGGCCCTTGAGCGTGAGCCGGCCGCCGGCGAAGTCGACCTGGGTCAGCTCGGCGGCCTTGACGTCGGCCTCCCTGACCGCGTTGGCCGGCCGGACCTCGACCACGGCGTCGGCGCGCTTGCCGGCGGTGATCCACACCGCGCCGATCTCGAACTCGAAGGATGCGGAGATCGGTCCGTCGGTCTCGTACGTGGGCATGGCTGTCCCGTCCTCTTGACTCGTGTGAGTGTTCCCGCTGGTCGGAGCGGGGGTGACGTCGAAGGTGCGAAGGCTGTGGGTGGTGCGGTGGCGCTGCGCTCAGCGGGGGTGGCGCGGGGGTGTCAGTGGACCCAGCCGGTGAAGGCCTGGCCGCCGGCACCGCGCGCGGTGCGGGTACCCGGGTCGGCGGCCGGACGGGCGGCCGCCGGGCCGCCCTCCAGCGCACCGGCGACGGCCCGGACCAGCCAGGCGTTGAGGGACAGGCCCTCCTGCCCGGCGGCCTCCTCCGCCCGGGCCTTGAGGTGCGCGGGCAGGCGCAGGTTGATCCGGGCGGTGCCCGACTCGTCCGACTCCGACACCACCGGTGGCACCACCGACGGCACCGGTGGTGCCACCGCGCCCACCAGGGGTGCCACCGGCGGCACCGGCGGGAGGTCCCCGTGGAAGCCCTCGGAACCGGGCGGCGCCGTCACCACGAACTCCGGGTCGAGCCCGCGCAGGCGCACGTCCACCGAGCCCGGGGCGAGGTCCCTGGTCACCTCCCCCATGGCGGCCGAGAGCGCGTTGAGCAGCGTGAGCCGTACGGCCGACTCCAGCGGGAGCGTCAGCCGGTCGGCCAGCGCGCGGGCTTCGTCCCCACCGGCGGCAGCGGCCACCGCGAGCTCGTTCCGGAGGTTTTCGACGTACGGCGTGAGGTCCATGGCTCAAGAATGGCACGGCCGTGGCGCCATGTCGAGTCATTTGTGGCACCACTTTGGCACCATCCCTCCGGCGGGGGTGGCAGCGCGAACGGAACGGCCCCGTCGACCGGGGGTCGACGGGGCCGTTCAGGGGCCGGGGGCCAGGGGGCAGGGCCGTCAGGAGGAGCGCCGGCCGGAGCCGGGCGGGCGGGGCGTCAGCGCTGCCAGGCCGCCAGGTGGGCGTCGATCTCCCCGGCCAGCCGCGCCTTGCCCGCCGGGTCCAGGAAGGAGGCCTCCACGGCGTTGCGGGCCAGTGCCGCCACCCCGGCCTCGTCCAGCCCCAGCAGCCGCGCCGCCACCGCGTACTCGGTGTTGAGGTCGGTGCCGAACATCGGCGGGTCGTCGCTGTTGACCGTCACCAGCAGCCCGGAGTCCACCATCTGCTTGATCGGGTGGTCCTCGATCCGCTCCACCACCCGGGTGGCGATGTTGGAGGTCGGGCAGACCTCCAGCGGGATCCGGTGCTCGCCCAGGTAGTCGACCAGCGCCGGGTCCTTGACCGCGTGGGTGCCGTGGCCGATCCGCTCGGCGCCGAGCACCCGGATCGCGTCCCAGACCGTCTCCGGCCCGGTGGTCTCGCCCGCGTGCGGGACGCTGCGCAGGCCGGCCGCCCGGGCCCGGTCGAAGTAGGGCTTGAACTGCGGGCGCGGCACACCGGTCTCCGGGCCGCCCAGGCCGAAGCTGACCAGGCCCTCGGGGGCCAGCTCGGTGGCCAGCCGGGCGGTCACCTCGGCCGATTCCAGACCGGCCTCGCCCGGGATGTCGAAGCACCAGCGCAGCACCACGCCGAGCTCCTTCTCGGCGCGCAGCCTGGCGTCCTCGATCGCCTCCATGAAGGCGACCTCCGGGATGCCGCGCCGGACCGAGGAGTACGGGGTGATGGTCAGCTCGGCGTACCGGATGTTCTGGCGCGCCATGTCCTCGGCCACGCCGTAGGTGAGCGACCGGACGTCCTCGGCGTCCCGGACCAGGTCCACGACGCTCAGGTAGACCTCGATGAAGTGCGCGAAGTCGGTGAAGTCGAAGTACGCGGCGAGCGCCGCCGGGTCGGTCGGCACCTTGGACGCCCCGGCGTGGCGGGCGGCCAGTTCGGCGACGACGCGCGGGGAGGCCGAGCCGACGTGGTGGACGTGCAGTTCCGCCTTGGGCATCCCGGCGATGAACGCCTCGATGCCGCTGCGGCCTCCCGAGCCACCCGCGCCACCGGTGCTTCCGGTGCTTCCGGTGGGGTTTCCGATCCGACTTCCGTCCGGCTGGACCACGGCGGTGCCCTTCTTCCTTCTCCGCGCCTCTACGCGCGTTCCGACAAGTGCTGGCAAGCATAGGCCGAGGCCCGGCTCACCCTCCGAGCGCGACCGCCACGGTGTGGATCAGCAGACCGGCCAGGGCGCCGACCACGGTGCCGTTGATCCGGATGAACTGCAGGTCGCGGCCGACGTTGGCCTCGATCTTGCGGGAGGCCTCGTCGGCGTCCCAGCCCGCCACCGTCTCGGAGATCAGCGAGGTGATCTCGGTCCGGTAGGTGTCGACCAGGTACTGCGCGGCGTCCTGCAGCCAGCCGTCGACCTTGGCCTGGAGCTTGGCATCGGTGGCCAGGCGCTCGCCGAAGCGGCGCACGCCCTCGCGGATGCGCCGGCGCAGTTCGCTGTCCTCGTCCTCGGCCGCGCCCATCACCAGGGTGCGCACCGCCGCCCAGGTGGAGTTGATCAGGTCCTGCACCTCGGGACGGGCCAGCAGCTCGCCCTTGGCCCGCTCGACCCGGGCGATGGTCTCCGGGTCGGTCTGCAGTTCGGTCGCGAAGTCGGCGAGGAAGTTGTCGATCGCGCCGCGGGCCGGGTGGTCCGCGTCGTCCCGGATGTCGGTGACGAAGCGCATCAGCTCCTTGTAGACCCGCTCGCCGACCTGGTTGTCGATGAACCTGGGCGTCCAGCCCGGGGTCTTCTGGGTGACCTTCCGGACCACGTCCTCGTGGTTGGCGGCCAGCCAGTCGTGCGCCCGGACGGCGACCAGGTCCACCACGCCGTGGTGCCCGCCGTCGGCGACCACCTTCCCGAGCATCCGGCCCATCGGCTCGGCCACCGAGGTGGCGGCGGCCCGGCGGGTCACCGCCTCGGCGACGACCGCCCGCACGTCGTCGTCGCGCAGCACCGCGAGCAGGCCGCGCAGCGCCGCCGAGGCCTCCTTGGTGACCCGCTCGGCGCTGCCCGGCGCGGCCAGCCACTCCCCCAGCCGGCGGCCGATGCCGAGGGCGGCGAGGCGCCCGCGCACCACCTGCCCGGAGAGGAAGTTGTCGCCGACGAACTCGCCCAGCGAGCGGCCGAAGGCGTCCTTCTTGGTCGGGATGATCGCGGTGTGCGGGATCGGCAGGCCGAAGGGGCGGCGGAACAGCGCGGTCACCGCGAACCAGTCGGCCAGCGCGCCGACCATGCCCGCCTCGGCGGCGGCCGCCACGTACCCCGCCCAGGGGCCGGCACCCGCCGCCTTGGCCCAGGTCGACAGGGCGAAGACCACGGTCGCGAAGGCCAGCAGGCCGGTCGCGATGGTCTTCATCCGGCGGACGCCGAGTCTCTTCTGTTCATCGGCCGCGGTGAACCGGACTCCGGGGCCGGTCCCGCTGAAGGCTTCGTCACTCACCCCGCCAGTCTGCCCGTTGCCCGGCGCGGACGGGGGCGTGCCTCGCGATCATGCGCCCCCGGTCCGCCACCGGCCGCCGTCCGCCCGGCCCGGAAGCCCCCTCAGGCCCGGCCCCGGACCACCCGGCCCCCGCCCTCACACCCCGCCCTCACACCCCGCCCAGCACGATCCGCCGCACCCCCTCGACCGCCCACCGCGCCGGGTCCGTGCACCGCCGCCCGTCCAGCAGCACCGCCACCCCCGGCAGGTCCGCCGGCGCCAGGTCCCGGTACTCCGGGTGGTCCGCCTGGAGCACCGCCGCCACCACCGGCTCGCCGCCGTACGGGGCCAGCCCGAGCGCCGCCAGCTCCCCGGCCCCGTACAGCGGATCGGCGACGTACGGCCTGGCCCCCGCCGACTCCAGCGCGGCCACCAGCGGGAACACGCCGGAGTACGCCGTCTCCTTGACCCCGCCCCGGTACGCCGCGCCGAGCACCAGCACGCCCTGCCCGGCGATCCCGCCCGGCACCGCGCCCGCCAGCACGCCCACCGCGTACCCCGGCACCGCCAGGTTCGCCTCACGGGCCGCCCGGACCACCGTCGCCTCCGGGTCGTTCCACAGGTACAGCCGCGGGTACACCGGGATGCAGTGCCCGCCGACCGCGATGCCCGGCCGGTGCAGGTGGCTGTACGGCTGCGAGTTGCAGGCCTCGGCGATCTCCGCGAAGTCCACCCCGACCCGGTCCGCGTACCGGGCGAACTGGTTGGCCAGCGCGATGTTGACGTCCCGGTAGGTGGTCTCGGCGAGCTTGGCGAACTCCGCCGCCTCCACCGAGGCCAGCTCCCAGACCCCGTTGGGCCGGGGCAGCTCGGGGCGCCGGTCGAAGTCGAGCACCTCCCGGTAGAACTCGGCGCCGCGCCGGGTGGAGGCCCCGTCGACGCCGCCGACCAGCTTGGGGTAGCGCCGCAGGTCGGCGAAGACCCGGCCGGTGCGGACCCGCTCCGGGCTGAACACCAGCGCGAAGTCCGTCCCGGCGGTGAGCCCCGAACCGGCGGCCAGGCGGGGCGCCCAGCGCTCCCGGGTGGTGCCGACCGGCAGGGTGGTCTCGTAGCTGACCAGGGCGCCGCGGCGCAGCCCGGCCGCGACGGCGTCGGTGGCCGCGTCGAGCAGGGCGAAGTCCGGGGTGCCGTCGGCCGCGGTGACCAGCGGGACGACCAGCACGACCGCCCCGGCCCCGGCGACGGCCGCCGTGGTGTCGGTGGTGGCCCGCAGCCGGCCCTCGGCGACCACCCGCTTGAGCGCCTCGTCCAGGCCCTCCTCCCGGGGGAACGGCGGCACGCCCCGGTTGACGCTGTCCACCACCCGGGGGGCGATGTCCGCGCCGGTCACCCGGTGGCCCTTCAGCGCGAACTGCACCGCCAGCGGCAGGCCGAGCTTGCCCAGCCCGACCACGCACACGTCCAGGCTCATCCCCGTCCTCCGTTCACCGAGTCGGCCAGCCGGCGCCACAGCGGGGAGCGCCGCAGCCCGCGCCGCACCTGCACCGGGACGATGCCGCGCCACAGCTGCCGCACGAGGGTCGGCGGCGGGGCGGCCTCGGCCGCCGGCTCCTCGCGCAGCAGGAACAGCCCGTCCGGCAGCCCCAGCCCCGGGTCCCGGAACGCCGGGAAGGCCGCGTAGTGCCGCCGCCCCTCCACGACCGCCGGCGGATCGCCGTGCGCGGCCTCGTACCGGATCTGGTCCCGCAGCGCCTCCGGCCGTGCGGCGGCGGCGAGTTCGAGCCGCACCCGGGCGGAGACCGGCAGCCGGTGGTACACCTCGCGGGCACCGAACCGCCGGACCAGCCGGGCGACTTCGGCGCACACCCGCTCCTGCAGCCCGGAGTCCAGCAGCAGGAAGCCGCCCTCCAGCAGGCGCGGCACGTCCCAGGCGAAGCTGCGCGCCCGGATGGCGTCCAAGTCGTCCCCGGGCGCGGCGAGTTCGGCGGCGACCTGCTGGAGCGCGGCGATCCCGCGCAGCCGGTCCAGCACCCCGGCCCGCTCGGTGACATTGCCCCGGTCCTCGCGCAGCACCAGGAAGTAGCAGTCGTAGTCGGCGAGGACGGACACCCGGGCCGCCCGCAGACAGGCCTCCAGCGTGAACGGCTGGTCCGAGAAGACCTTCAACTCCTCGTTCCGGCGCAGCCCGTGGCGCCGGATGAGGTCGAGCCGGAACAGCTTGGTGTCGGCCAGCGCCCAGGCCAGCGCCGAGTCCGCGAAGCCCACCGACTCGGCGTCGGCGTGGAAGATCCCCTGCGGCACCAGCCGCCCGTTCACCCCGACCTGCTTGGGCACCACCACGTCCGAGCCCCACCGGTCGGCGGCCCCGACCAGCCGCTCCAGGGCCTCCCCGCCGAGCCAGTCGTCCGCGCCGAGGAACAGCACGTAGCGGCCCCGGGCCAGCGCCAGGCCCCGGTTGGTCGGGGCCGCCGGGCCGCCCGAGTTGGGCTGGTGCACCACCCGGAACAGCCCGGGGTGACGGGCCGCGTACTCGTCGAGCAGTTCGCCGCCGCCGTCCGTGGAGCCGTCGTCCACGGCCACCACCTCCAGCCGCCCCGGCGCCAGGGACTGCCCGACCAGCGAGTCCAGGCAGGCGGTGAGGTAGGGCATGGTGTTGTAGACCGCGACCACCACGGTCACGTCGGGTACGGTCATCGGGCGGCGGGCCTCCGGTCCTGTCCTCCATGGGTGACGACCTGCCAACTCGGCCCGAACGCCCGAGGTCACGACCGTCACCCGCACCGGGGCCCGACCCGTCACCCGCACCGGCGACGGGGAACAGAACACCCGCCCGGCCGCCGTACGGACGCACGGCGGGCCGGGAGGCGCGACGCGGCGCCGTACGGGGAGGCGCGCGGCGCCGCGCACCTCCCGGCCCACCTCCCCGTACAGCGGAGCGCTCAGCCGATCGCGACCTCCGCGTACATCCGGGCGATCACGTCCTCGATGGCCGGCTCCCGCACCGAGAGATCCACCAGCGGGTACCGCTCCGCGACCGCCGCCACGATCGGCGCGGCGCTCTGCCGGGCCGGGAAGGCCAGCCACTGGCGCGGCCCCTCGACCTTGACCACCCGGGCCCCGGCCACCTCGATCGGGGCCCGGGCCTCGGCGAGGTCCACCACCAGGGTCCGCTCGCTGCGCCCGGTGGCGTGCAGACCCTCCAGCCCGCCGTCGTACACCACCCGGCCGTGGTCGATCACCATGACCCGGCCGCAGAGCTGCTCGATGTCGGTCAGGTCGTGCGTGGTGAGCAGCACCGTGGTGCCCCGGTCGCGGTTGACCTCGCGCAGGAACTCGCGCACCCTGCCCTTGCTGACCACGTCCAGGCCGATGGTCGGCTCGTCCAGGTAGAGCACCTGCGGGTCGTGCAGCAGCGCCGCCGCGAGGTCGCCGCGCATCCGCTGGCCGAGCGAGAGCTGGCGGACCGGGGTGTCCAACAGGCCGCCGAGGTCGAGCAGTTCGACGCAGCGGTCGAGGTTCTCGCGGTGCCGCCGGTCGGGGACGCGATAGATCCGGCGGGCGAGCTCGAAGGAGTCGCGCAGCGGGAGGTCCCACCAGAGGGTGGTGCGCTGGCCGAAGACGACGCCGATCCGGCGGGCCAGCGCGACGCGTTCACGGGCCGGGTCGACCCCGGCGACGCGCAGCCGTCCGGAGCTGGGGACGAGGATGCCGGTGAGCATCTTGATGGTGGTGGACTTGCCGGCGCCGTTGGGGCCGATGTAGCCGACGCACTCGCCGGCCGCGACGGTGAAGCTGAGCCCGTCCACCGCGCGCACCTCGCGCTTGGTGCGGCTGAACCGGCCGGACCGGGCCCGGACGGTGAAGGTGCGGTGGACGTCGTCGAGTTCGATCAGTGCCATGGGCGTTCCTTGCCGTGAGAGGTCCTGAGAGGTCGCGAGAGGTCGCGCGAGGTCGCGAGGTCGCGTGAGGTCGCGAGGTCGTGATGCGGGGTGGTGGTGGTGGTGCGGCCCCAGTCAGCTGCCGGTGCCCCGGTAGGCGCGCAGTCCGGCGCGCCAGGCGAGTCCGGCTGCCGCGGCGCAGAGCACGGCGGCGACCGGCGAGGCGTACTGGAAGGCGGTGGGCAGGCCGAGCGGGTCGGGCCGGTCGAGGATGCGCAGCGCGGGCAGCCAGTTGACGAAGGCCAGCGGGACGCCGAAGACCACCCCGGCGACGAGCTCCTTGGCGAAGACGGTCGGCGGGTAGTGCAGCAGCGTCGCGCCGCCGTAGGTGAAGGAGTTCTGGATCTCCTTGGACTCGCCCCACCAGAACTGGACGGTGGCGCCGCCGATGAACACCGCGCCGAAGATCACGCTGCCGCAGACCAGCAGGACGGGCACCAGCAGCACCCGGTCCCAGGTCCAGTGCACGTCCAGGACCACCAGCGACCAGACGAGCACCGCCGCGGCCTGGAGCGGCCGGCCCAGCCGGAGCAGCGAGAAGCGTTCGGCGCACAGCTGGGAGAGCGCGGGCGCGGGCCGGACCAGCATGGAGTCCAGCGTGCCGTTGACGATCCGTACGCCGAGTCCGTCGGCCGAGCCGACCAGCATGTTGGCGACGCCGAGCGAGAGGGTCGCGGTGCCGTACAGGAAGGCGATCTCGGGCAGGGTCCAGCCGCCCAGCCGGTCGGTGTGCCGGAACATGATCATCAGCACGACGAAGTCGAGGAAGTGGATGACCAGGCCCGCCAGCAGGTTCAGCGCGAAGGAGGCCCGGTAGGACATCATCGAGCGCATCCACATCCGGGCGCAGAGCCACCAGGAGCGGACCGCCCACGCGGTGCGGGGGCCGAGGCGCTCGCGCGCGATCCGGTCGCCGGCCGCGGACCGGGCGCCGGCGCGGTGGTCGGCCGTGAGCTGCTCAGCCACCCTGCACCACCACCTTGCGGGTGGCGAGCCACTGCGCGCCCCGCCCGGCGGTGAGCAGCACGGCCGCCCAGGCGAGCTGGAAGCCGAACTCCGCGAGCAGCCCGCCGCCGCTCGCGCGCTCCAGGAAGACGTCCGTCGGCACCTTGATCAGGGCCGCCCAGGGCAGCACCACGGCGAGGTCGCCGAGCGGGCCGGGGAACAGGGCGATCGGCAGCAGCATCCCGGAGAAGAACATCGAGACCACCAGCACCACCGAACGCACGCCCTCCGAGTCGTGCAGCCAGAAGCCGGTGATCGAGACCAGGAAGCGCAGGCCGAAGCTGACGACGACCGCGAGCAGCACGGAGAGCAGGAAGAACGCCCAGGTCAGCGGGTGCTCGGGCATCCGGGTGCGGAACACCAGGGCGCCCAGGAACAGGGGCACGGTGCCGCGGACCAGCAGGTGGAAGGCGGCGCGGCCGAGGTCGGTGGCCAGCCACCAGCCCTGGAAGTCGACCGGGCGGTAGAGGTCGACGGCGATGTCGCCGCTGCGGAAGCGGTCCTGGACGTCGTCCTGGAAGCCGCCGCCCCAGACCGCGACGGTGACCAGCAGGCCCTGGCTGACCCAGATGTAGGTGACGGCCTGGCTCTGGTCGTAGCCGCCGAGGTTGGGGCGGGCCTGCCAGAGGGCGAGGAAGGAGGAGGCCAGGATGACGCCGAAGACGGTGTTGGTGAAGGTGCCGGCCAGGGTGGCGGCCCGGTAGGTGGAGTAGCGGCGGAAGGCGCCGCGGGCGACGGCCGCGTACAGGCCGAGGGAGGCGCCCAGGGAGCCGGTGGCGGCGGTGTCGGGGTCGGCGGCGGGGACCGCCCCGGGATCGGGGGGTCGCGCTTCGACGGGGGCAGCGTTCGGCATATTGTCTCCTTGTCGACAAATACGGGCAGAGAGGTACCCGCACGCGTCCGCACACGCCCCAGCGGCTCCGACCGGCCGGACCCGGGGGTGCCGGGCCTGGCGGGCGGAGCTGCCGAAGTGGGTGCGCTATGAAGTTCGCATCTTTCACCGTACCTCCGGCCCCCACCGCCCGCACCCGGTTTTCCGACAGCCGTCCGCACCACCGCACCGGACGCCCGATCAGCCCCCACCCGGACACCCGACCACCCCGCCGGCCGGACCACCCCGGCCCCGGCACCCGCCCCGGCGCCCGCGACAGCGCTCGAAGCACACCACCCCGCACGTCAGACCCCGATCCGCCCCTGACCGGACGTCAAATAGCACATAATCTCGCCATGACCTTGAGCACCCGCCGCCAGGCCAAACGGGCCGCCCGCCGCGAGGCCCGCCGCGCCCTCCCGTTCTGGCGCCGGCTCCTGCCCACCTGGCGGGTCACCCTCGGCACGCTCACCGCGCTGCTCCTGCTCGCCGTCGGCGGCTTCGCCGTGCTCTACGTCATCGTCCCCGTGCCCGACCCCAACGCCCACGCCGTCGCCCAGAACAACATCTACCTCTACGCCGACGGCACCACCGAGATCGCCCGCACCGGCGCCGTCAACCGCACCGACGTCACCATCGACCGGATCCCGCTCCAGACCCAGCAGGCCGTCGTCTCCGCCGAGGACCGCAGCTTCTACCAGAACCGCGGCATCGACCTGAAGGGCATGGTCCGGGCCGGCTGGAACACCCTCCTCGGCAAGGGCATGCAGGGCGGATCCACCATCACCCAGCAGTACGTCAAGAACTACTACCTGACCCAGGACCAGACCATCGAGCGCAAGGGCCGCGAACTCCTCATCGCCCTCAAGGTCGACCAGCAGCGCGACAAGAAGGACATCCTCGCCGGGTACCTCAACAGCAGCTACTTCGGCCGCGGCGCCTACGGCATCCAGAGCGCCGCCCACGCCTACTACGGCGTCGACGTCTCCGAACTCGACCTCGGCCAGGGCGCCTACCTCGCCTCCCTGCTCCAGGCCCCCAGCCTCTACGACGTCCGCACCGCCACCCCCGCCAACCGCGAGAAGGCCATCGCCCGCTGGAACTACGCCCTCGACGGCATGGTCCAGCTCGGCTTCCTCACCACCGCCGACCGCACCGCCGCCACCTTCCCCGAACCGATCGACCCCCAGCCCGCCACCGGCCTCTCCGGCCAGGCCGGATACCTCGTCGGCGTCGCCGACGACTACCTGATCTCCTCCGGCACCATCGACGCCGCCACCCTCAAAGCCGGCGGCTGGCGCATCACCACCACCTTCGACAAGCCCCGCCAGGACGCCTTCGCCAAAGCCGTCCAGACCGAACTCACCGACGAGCTCGACCCCGCGTCCCGCCCCGCCACCGACACCGACGTCCGCGTCGCCGGCGCCTCCGTCGAACCCGCCACCGGCCGCGTCGTCGCCGTCTACGGCGGCCCCGACTACGCCAAACAGCCCTACAACGACGCCCTGCGCCAGGACAACCAGATCGGCTCCACCTTCAAACCGATCGACCTCGCCGCCGGACTGATCGCCCAGCACACCCTCGACGGCCGCCCGATCACCGTCGACTCCCACTACGACGGCACCAGCGAACGCCCCGTCACCGGCGGCCCCACCCCGTACGCGCCGCCCAACGAGGACGACACCGACTACGGCAGCATCACCCTGCGCTACGCCATGGTGAAGTCCGTCAACTCCGTGTACGCGCAGGAAGGCGTGGACGCCGGACTCGCCCGCGTCCGCGACACCGCCGTCAAGCTCGGCATCCCCGACAGCGTCCGCGGCATGGACCCGGCCAACACCTCGATGACCCTCGGCACCGCCACCCCCAGCGCCCTCGACCTGGCCGGCGCCTACGCCACCCTCGCCAACCACGGCCAGGCCCACACCCCCTGGTCCGTCCTCAAGCTCGAACGCGTCAACCCCGGCGGCGCCGTCGACGTCCCCAAGACACCCGAGCACACCCCCACCGACGCCGTCGCCCGCGGCATCGCCGACTCCGTCACCGATGTCCTGCGCGACGTCGTCAGCCCCCGCGGCACCGGCGCCGCCGCCCTCGACCTCGGCCGCCCCGCCGCCGGCAAGACCGGCACCACCGACTCCAACCTCTCCGCCTGGTTCGCCGGCTACACCCCCGAACTCACCACCGCCGTCGGCCTGTTCCGCGAGAACCCGAAGACCCACGCCAAGGAACCGCTGGCCGGCACCGCCGGACTCACCCGGATCAACGGCGGCGCCTTCCCCACCAAGATCTGGACCGCCTACATGACCGCCGCCCTCGACGGCACCCCCACCCAGCAGTTCGACCTGCAGACCGGACACGACACCCCCGGCCCGGACACCTGGCCCACCCCCACCGGCAGCACCTCCCCCAGCGCCACCGCCACCCCCACCACCGGCGGCGACCACACCGCCACCAACCCCGCACCCGGCGGAGCCCCCACCCACGCCCCCAGCACACCCCCCACCACCGGCGAACCCGCCCCCGGCCCCGGGCCCACCACCCCCAGCCCGCAGGCCCCCCAGCCCACGTCCAGCCAGGAACAGCCCAGCCCCACCCCGCGACCCACCCAGACCCGGCCGCCCCGGCCCACCGACCCGCCCACCGCCAGCGGCGGGCCCGCCACCCGGCCGGCCGCGACCACCACGCCGTAGGTCCCGAAGCCGCGGGCCCGGACTACCGCGCCGCCACCAGCTCCCGCTCCAGCGGCGTCCGGAACCGCGGCGTCACCCGCACCTCCCCCAGCCACCCCGCCAACCGCTCCGCCTCCGCCGCGACCGCCCGCCCGGCCTCCGCCCCGACGTCCCGGAACAGCCGCCACACCACCTCGCCGTCGGCCCGCTGCGCCCAGCCGCCCACCACCTCGCCGCACCACCACACCGTCGGCCCGGCATTGCCCGCCCGGTCGAACAGCGCCGGCACGTCCTCCGGCCGCAGGTACCAGTCCCGCCCGCGCCAGCCCATCACCGCCGGATCCAGCCCGGGCAGCAGCGCCGCCCACGGCTCCGGCTCCGCCACCGGCGCCTCGTCACCCGGCAGCACCAGCCCGGCCGCGCCGCCCGCCAGCTCCACGCCCAGCGCGCCGACGTCCGACAGTGCCGCGCGGACGTCCCCCAGCGTCCAGCCCGTCCACCACTTCACGTCCTCGACCGTCGCCGGACCGTACGCGGCCAGCCAGCGCCGCACCACCTCCGCCTTCGCCTCCCGCACCGGCACCTCCGGCCACTGCGGCACCAGCGCCCACGGGTAGCTGTTGCTCAGCCACGAACCGCGCGGACGACAGCGGCGCACGTGCCCGTCCGACGCCAGCAGCCGCAGCAGCCGGCTGCCGATGCTCTGCCTCGCCTCGTACGCCTTGCCCGCCGACATCAGCATCGACTCGCGCAACTGCGGTACGTCGTCGCCGAGTTCCTTGGTCGTCGCCTCCCCGCGCAGCGCCAGCGCGGCCAGCACCTCGCGCTCCGTGGCGGCCAGCCGCTGCTCGCTCCAGCCCTCGGCGTGGTCCCGCAGGTGCTTCAGCAGCGTCGCCCGCTCCTTCACCGCGATCGCCCGCGCCGCCGCCGAGCCCACGTACGGGGCGAAGCCCTCCGTCACCGCGAAGAGCGTCCGCCGCATCGACAGCAGCTTCACCAGCGAGACGTCCTCGTACAGCGCCCGGTCCACCTCCCCCGCCGACGGCCCGGCCAGCCGCGCGCACGCCGACACGTACACCGTGGCCGGATCCGACGCGTGCAGCCCGACCACCGCGTCGGCCACGTCCTCCACCCGCGCCGCCCGCGCCGAAGGCACCAACAGCTGCCGCCGCCCCAGCCGGGCCCGCCGCTCTCCGTCACCGATCACCGGCACACGCCTCGTCATGCCCGGACCCTAGCCCCCGCCACCGACAGATCCGACCCGGCGCCCGCACCCCCGGGCGTGTCCCGGCCCGCGCCCCCAGCCGTACCCTCGGCCGTACCCTCGGCCGCGCCCTCGGCCGCCAGCTCCGCCGCGAGGTCCGCGAACTCCGCGAGCAGCGGCGAGGTCCGCCCCGCCGCCCAGGCCAGACAGACCCGGGTGGGCGCGATGTCGGAGATCGGCACGTGCACCACGTCCGAACGGGTGTAGAACGCCGCCACCGACAACGGCAGCACCACCATCCCCTCGTGCGCCGCCACGTACTCCAGCTTCTCCTCCACGGTGTCCGCACTCGGCCGGGCCCGCTCCAGCCGACGCCCCGCCGGCACCGCCAGATCCCGCCACTCCGGGACCGCGTCCGGATCCTGCAGCAGCCGCTCCCCGCCCAACTCGGCCATCCGCACCGACGGTTCACCCGCCAGCCGGTGCCCGGCCGGCAACGCCACCACCCGCGGCTCGGCGAACAGCGGGCGCAGCGCCAGCCCCCGCTGGTCCACCGGCAGCCGAACGAAGGACACGTCCACCCGGCCGTCCAGCACCACCTGCGCCTGGTCCCGCCAGGACGTCCGGACCACCTCCACCGCCAGCCCCCGGTGGCGCCCGCACATCGCCCGCGCGACGGCTGTCACCGTGATCCCCGGCATGAACCCCACCACGAACCGCTCCCGGTCGTCCGCCGACCGCCCCACCCGGCGCCGCAACGCCTCCGCCGCCGCCAGCAGCTGCGGCGCGTCCTCCAACAACTGCCGCCCCGCACACGTCAGTTCCGTCGACCGCCGGTCCCGCCGGAACAGCTGCGCGCCGAACTCCGCCTCCAGCGCCCGGATCTGCCGCGACAGCACCGGCTGCGCGATGTGCAGCTCGGCCGCCGCCCGGCCGAAGTGCAACTGCCGCGCCACCGCCACGAAGTACCGCAGCTTCCGCAGATCGACGTCCATCGCCCGCCCGCCCATCGCCCGCCCTCCGGCAACCCACCTGCACTGATACCCCGAGGGTATGACAGCGGACGGAACAGGTCTTGGACCGCACCCGCCCGCGCGACGCAGGATCGAACCACCTTCCCCGCACCGCCCCCGAAGCCCGAAAGGCACCACCATGCCCCTCACCGACCAGCGCGTCGTCGTCCTCGGCGGCACCTCCGGCATCGGCCTCGCCACCGCCGACCTCGCCGCCCGCCGCGGCGCCCGGGTCGTCGTCGCCTCCAGCCGGACCGGCAGCGCCGAACGCGCCCTCGCCACCCTGCCCGCCGGAACCACCGCCGAGGTCGCCGACCTCACCGACAGTGCACAGGTCGCCGCCCTCTTCGACCGCCTCGGCCCCATCGACCACCTGGTCTTCACCGCCGGCGAACCGCTCGCCCTGACCCCCCTCGACGAGCTGGACCTCGACACCGCCCGCCGCCTCTTCGCCCTGCGCTACTTCGGCGCCCTCGACGCCGTCCGCGCCGCCGCGCCCCGACTGCGCCCGGGCGGCTCCGTCACCCTCACCTCGGGCACCGCCGGCCTGCGCCCCGGGCCGGGCTGGAGCGTCGCCGCGAGCATCTGCGGCGCGACGGAGTCCCTCGTCCGGGCCCTGGCCGTCGAACTCGCCCCGATCCGGGTCAACGCCGTCCGGGCCGGCATGGTCCGCACCCCGCTCTGGTCCGGCCTGCCGGACGCCGACCGCGAACAGCTCTACGCCACGACCGCCGCCGGCCTCCCGCTCGGCCGGATCGGCGACCCGGAGGACGCCGCCGAGGCCTACGCCTACCTGATGGAGCAGCGCTTCGCCACCGGCACGGTCGTCACCGTGGACGGCGGCACCCTGATCGCCTGACCGGGCCGACCCCTCACCGGGGGCCGGTCCCGGGGCCCACGGGTACGGCGCTCACAGGTACGGCGCTCACAGGTACAGCCCGGTCGAGCCCTCCGTGTCGCCGAAGCGGGTCGCGGCGACCGCGTGCAGGTCGCGCTCGCGCAGCAGCACGTAGGTCGCGCCCCTGACCTCGACCTCCAGCTTGTCCTCCGGGTCGTACAGCACCCGGTCGCCCGGCTCCACCGAGCGCACGCTCTGGCCCACCGCGACGGCCTCGGCCCAGGTGCAGCGCTTGGACAGCTCCGCCGTCGCCGGGATCAGGATGCCGCCGGTCGAGCGGCGCTCGCCCTCACTGCCCTCGATCCGCACCAGCACGCGGTCGTGCAGCATCCGGATCGGCAGCTTCTCGCCCAGGCGGTCGTGCCGGACCAGGTCGTGCGGATGGTCCGAGTGGGTCTCGTCGTTCGTACTCACGGTCCCGAAGGTACCGCCCCCGGGCGCGGAGCGTGACGCTGGCCCGGCAATGCGCGGGGCCGGACGCACACCGCGCCCGGCCCCGTCCCGTCCCTCGGGTCAGTCCTTGCGGCGCTTGCGGGAGGAGGCGACCAGCAGCACCAGGCCCACGCCGACCAGCGCGGCCGGGACGATCCGCTCCCGGCGCGGCTGCCCCTTCTCGTCCACGAACTGCGCCCTGACCTTGTCGACCAGGCCGCTGGCGGCCACGTACGCCCGGCCGGCCTTCTCCTCGACGGAGGCCACCGCCTTGGCCTTGACCTGGGCGGAGATCGTGCTCGGGTGGACGCGTACGGCCAGCTCGTCCAGGGTCGCCGCCAGCCGGCCGCGCGCGTTCTCGATGTCCGCCTCGATCTGGGCGGTCGTCCGCGCCGACTTGTCCTGTGTGCTCGCCTCGCCCACTCGGGCCACCCCATTCACTTGCCGATGTTCTTCTGCGTCGTTCAGTGCGATCCGTACGATCCGCGCGACTGCCCCAGTGTGTCAGCTGCCACGCACGGCCGCGCGGCCCCACCCACCATCGGAGGTAAGTTTGCCGTGGTACGACCGCCCGTCACAGCAGCACGCACCAGGAGAGTCCACCCATGACTGAGCGTCTCCAGCCCGGCGACACCGCGCCCGCCTTCAGCCTGTCCGACGCCGACGGCAACCAGGTCTCCCTCGCCGACCACGCGGGCCGCAAGGTCGTCGTCTACTTCTACCCCAAGGCGCTCACCCCGGGGTGCACCAAGCAGGCCTGCGACTTCACCGACAACCTGGAGGTCTTCGCGGGCGCCGGCTACGACGTCATCGGCATCTCGCCGGACCAGCCGGAGAAGCTCGGGAAGTTCCGCGAGACCGAGAACCTCAAGGTCACCCTGCTCTCCGACCCGGACAACAAGGTCCTGGAGGCGTACGGCGCCTACGGCGAGAAGCAGAACTACGGCCGCACCTACCAGGGCGTGATCCGCTCCACCGTCATCGTCGACGAGCAGGGCAAGGTCGAGCGCGCGCTCTACAACGTCAAGGCCACCGGCCACGTCGCCAAGCTGCTGCGCGACCTCAAGATCGAGGCCTGAGCCGGCCGGCTCCTCCCCGCACTCCCAGGAACGACGAAGCGGTGGCGGCACACCCCCCGACCGGGTGCGCCGCCACCGCCGTTCCTCACCTCAACGGACCGCTATCGGATCAGCAGGCCCCGAGGTCGTTCCAGACTCCCCACGAGCCGCTGGCCGTGGGGTCGTCGCCCTTGGTCCACCACTTGTTCTGGTAGTAGTGGCCCTTCCACGAGACCTTGGTGGGGCTCGCGTAGGTGGTGCCGGCGTCCCAGCCCGGCGCACCCGCGCATCCGGCCGGCGTGGTGGGCGGGGTGGTCGGCGGCGTGGTGGGAGGCGTCGTCGGCGGGGTCGTCGGAGGCGTGGTCGGGGGCGTGGTCGGCGGAGTGGTCGGAGGCGTCGTGCCGCCGTCCGTCGTGCCCCGGGTCAGGTCGCCCTTGATCCCGTACAGCGTGCCGGCCACGTTGACCGTCCAGTTCGACGGCGTGGACACCGGCAGGTAGTAGACGAAGTCCATGTCCACCGACGCGCCCGGCGCCAGCGACTGCCAGCCGGGCAGCTTGACCGACACCCGGTTGTAGGTGCCCTTCAGACCGCCCACGTTGCCCGGGCCCGGGTTGTCCTGCTTGATGACCTGGAGGCCGAAGCCGGACTGGTCCTTGGCGTTGCCCGGAGCCGAGTTGCTGTAGTCGAACTGGAACTCGGTGCCGCCCGGCAGGGTCAGCGTCGAGTTGTTGACGATGTGCAGCTTCGGGTTGATCGGGTAGTTCGAGTCGCCCAGCGCGAAGTTGGTGAACGACACGTCGACCGGCAGGGTCTGCTGCGGCAGCGCGACCGTCGAACGGGTCGCCCCGTACGGGGTCGCCGACTTGAACTTGTCGTACATCAGCGAGGTCAGCGTCGAACCGGGCACGTACTCGCCCTTGCCGCCGTTCGCGGCGGCGTCCCACTTGTAGTCGCCCGCGAGCTCCCAGATCATCGCGCCGCCGGCGCCCTGGTTGACGATGTAGTCCGCCTTGGCGCCCACCGACTGCTCGTCCTCGGTGGACAGGAACACCTTCTTGGCGTCGTTCCACAGCCACGGCGCCACCAGGGCGGAGCTGTAGTTGCGGGCATAGGTGCCCTGCAGCGCGGTGTCGGACACGCCGTACTTGGCCAGGTAGTCGGGCAGGATGCCCTTCTCCAGGTTCTTCGCGTGCCACATCGGGTTCGACCCGGCCGGGGACTCCTTGCCCGCGTCGTCCTTGTCGTTCCAGATGTTGTCGATGCCGACCGCGCCGTCACCGCAGGCGGTCAGACCGGAGCCGACCGGGCAGGTGGTCGCCGAGGCCGTGCCCCAGAGCCCGTTGGTGCCGCCCTGGACGTTCTTGAAACCGCGGGTGTAGTACGGCAGGCCGACGTTGATCCGGCCGCCCGGCATGGCGCCGCGGAAGTAGTGGTACGACCAGTCGGCGTTCAGGTAGCCGATGCCGCCGTACTGCGCGGTGCCGTACACGTTGGCCGCCGCCAGCTCGCCGTCCTTGCCGTCGTCGAACAGCGAGGCGTTCGGGCCGACGTACTTGTTCCAGGCGCCGTGCAGGTCGTACGACATGATGTTGACGTAGTCCAGGTACTGCGCCACCTGGAAGGTCTCCATGCCGCGCAGCAGGTAGCCCGACGACGGGGCCGCGACCGACAGCAGGTAGTGCTTGCCGTCGGCGGCGCCGGCCTTGTCCAGGTTCTCCCGCAGCGTCTTCATCAACGCCGCGTAGCCCTTGGCCAGCGAGCCGCGCTTGGAGTTGGCGAGCTGCCAGTCCAGCGGGTTGCCGGCGTCCTTCATCGAGGTCGGGTACTCGTAGTCGACGTCGACGCCGTTGAAGCCGTACTTGCGGATGAAGTCGACCGAGGAGGCGGCGAAGGTGTCGATGCCCGCCTGGTTGACGCTGCCGTCCGGGTTGACGGTCATCGAGTAGAAGCCGCCGGTGTTGACGCGCTTGCCGTCGTCCCCGAAGTAGCCGCCGGTCTCGGTCCAACCGCCCACCGAGATCATGGTCTTGACGTTCGGGTACTGCTTCTTGAACTTCGTCAGCAGGTTGAAGTGGCCCTTGTACGGCAGCGTCGGGTCCAGCTGGGCCGCCGGAACGCCCGGGAAGTCGATCCCGGTCGCCTCGTTGGTCGGGCCGTCCGTACCGACCGACAGCTTGTTGTCGCCGCCGACGTGCCCGAACGCGTAGTTCAGGTGGGTGACCTTGTCCCAGGGGACGTCGCTCACCAGGTACGGCTGGTCGCCGTTCTTGCCGGTGCGCCAGCCGGTGAAGTAGCCGATGATGCGGCGCTGGTGGTCCGCGCCCATCTTCTCGCGCCCGCCGGTGTCGTAGACGGAGCAGTACGGGACGTCCACCCCGGGCGTCTGGTACAGCCCGTCGGGCCGACAGGCCGCGTTGTCGACGGTCGCCGCCGCCTGCGAGGGCGCCGCACCCAGCGTCGCCATCAACAGCCCGGCCAGCGAGGCCGCCGCCAGCGAGGCCACACCGGCCCTGGCCGCCGGACTCCTGCGTCGCCGAACGGCGGTGGGACGCCGCTCCGCGGTGTTTCGGATCAACACTCGGTCCTCCAGGAGAGAGTGTCGGCACGTGCCTGTGGGGGAGCACGCACGTGGGGGATTGCAATTGGCGCAGAAGCTATGTGGTCTGAACCACATAGGTCAATAGGTCTGTACCAATTGGTAATCAAAAGCCAAACATCACAGGTCGGAACCCCCCGACAACCAGTCAGACCCCTGGCCGAAACCCCACCACCCGTAACCAAACCCCCACCCGATCGTTCGCATACCAGGGGGACGGGCACACAACTGCCCGAAGGGGGAACAATCATGGCAATCGAGTACACCGACGAACTGCTCCTGAGCGTCGCTGCCGCTGCCGGCTCGCTCGACGAGATGCTGACCGCACTCGGCCGGGAGCCGAATCGCGACCGGCGCAAGTACCTGCGCCGCAAGCTCACCGAGTACGGGATCGACACCTCGCACTTCCGCCCGACCGGGAGCGTCTACACCCGGGAGATCCTCCAGGAAGCCGTGTCGGCGTGTCACAGCGTGGCCGGGGTCGTACGCTACCTCCACAAGCGCCAGGCCGGCGGCACCCAGGCCCACATCGGGCGCCGCATCAAGGCGCTCGGCATAGATACTTCGCACTTCACCGGACAGGCCCACGCCCGCGGCAAGCGGCTCCCCACCAGAATCCCAGCGGAGCAGCTTCTCGTCCGACGCCCTACGGAAGCCAAGCGGATCCCCGGTTCACGGATCCGCAGCGCCTTGGCCGAACTCGGCCGACCGGAACTGTGCGAGGAGTGCGGCACCGGCCCCGAGTGGCGCGGACGCCCGATGACCCTGGAGGTCGACCACATCAACGGCGACTGGTCGGACAACCGGCCGGACAACCTGCGGCTGCTCTGCCCGAACTGCCACGCCGTCACTCCGACCTACTGCCGAAGGAAGAAGGGCGATCGCGCCATCCGGTGACTACCGAAACTGAGGTGTCGACCGTTCTGAGATCCCAGTAACATGTTGGCCAGCAGGACAAGCGGCCGTGGCGCAGTGGTGACGCAGACGGTTTAGGTCCGTTGGCCCGTGAGGGCTTGAGGGTTCGAATCCCTTCGGCCGCACATAGAAAACCTTCAAATCGAAGGCCCCGACCGAATGAACCTCGGTCGGGGCCTTCGCCCTTCTCAGGCGGTGAGGGCCTTGACGACCGGGGCGAGGGCGCGGAAGGCCTGGCCGCGGTGGCTGATCGCGTTCTTCTCGTCCGGGGTGAGTTCGGCGCAGGTGCGGGTCTCGCCGAGGGGCTGGAGGATCGGGTCGTAGCCGAAGCCGCCGTCGCCGGCCGGGGCGGTGCGCAGGGTGCCGAGGAGGCGGCCCTCGACGACGCGCTCGGTGCCGTCGGGCAGGGCGAGGGCGGCGGCGCAGAAGAAGTGGGCGCCGCGGTGCGGCTCGGCGATGTCGGACAGCTGGGCGAGCAGCAGGTCGAGGTTGGCGCGGTCGTCGCCGTGCTTGCCGGACCAGCGGGCGGAGAGGATGCCGGGCGCGCCGTTGAGGACGTCGACGCACAGGCCGGAGTCGTCGGCGACGGCGGGCAGGCCGGTGGCGCGGGCCAGGGCGTGCGCCTTGAGCAGGGCGTTCTCGGCGAAGGTGATGCCGGTCTCGGGGACGTCCGGGATCTCGGGGTAGGCGTCGGCGCCGACGAGTTCGACGTCCAGACCGGCGTCGGTGAGGATCGCGCGGAGCTCGGCGACCTTGTGCTGGTTGCGGGTGGCGAGGATCAGACGGGTGGACATATCGCCCACCCTATCCAGAGTCCGGTCCGGTCAGCCCGTGCAGGCCGAGGTGAGGTTGCCGGCCGCGTTGCCGAGCGGCTTGAGGTCGGGGACCTCCTTCTTCTCGACGGCGCCCTGCACGTTGTCGACCTGCTTCTGGAGGTCGGTCACGGCCTTGGCGACGTCGGTGTTCTTGGAGTTCTTCCCGACCTGGTCGAGGTCGCTCTTGAGCTTCTGCAGGGCCTTGCCGGCCGCCGCCGAGTCGTTGCTGGCGTTGTCGTAGGCCTTGGTGACGTCGGCGATGTCGCCGGTGATCTTCACGGCGGTGTTGCCGCAGTCGATCGCCTTCTGCGCGGCGGAGCAACTCACCATGCTGAGCGGGAGGATCGCGATCAGTCCGGCCACGGCGAGGGCGGTGGGGCGGGCGATGCTCGACGGCATCCGGTCCTCCTGTGGGGCGCGGGTTCCGTGGTGTGGGACGCGCGCCGGGGGGTGCGCGGTTCCCGCAGCGGGAGTGCTGCGGGAACCGTACGGTCTCCGGGCCCGGCCTGTACAGCAGGCCGGGGCGCGGGGCGTCCGTCCTGAGCCACGGCCGCGGGGCCCGCGCCGGTTCAGCCTTCGAGGGCCTTGCGCTGGATCTCGTCGAGCTCGGCGCAGCCGAGGCTGCCGAGGTCGAGCAGCCGGTTCAGCAGGTCGCGGTCGAAGGGCGCGCCCTCGGCGGTGCCCTGGACCTCGACGAAGCGGCCGTCGGCGGTGCAGACGATGTTCATGTCGGTCTCGGCGCGCACGTCCTCCTCGTACCGGAGGTCGAGCATCGGGGCGCCGTCGATGATGCCGACGCTGACGGCGCTGACGCCGCCGGTGATGGGCTGGCCCTTGGCGCGCAGGAGCTTCTTGTCGCGGGCCCAGGCGACGGCGTCGACGAGGGCGACGTAGGCGCCGGTGATGGCGGCGGTGCGGGTGCCGCCGTCGGCCTGGAGGACGTCGCAGTCGAGGACGATGGTGTTCTCGGCGAGGGCGCGGTGGTCCACGACGGCGCGCAGCGAGCGGCCGATGAGCCGGCTGATCTCGTGGGTGCGGCCGCCGATGCGGCCCTTGACGGCCTCGCGGTCGCCGCGGGTGTTGGTGGCGCGCGGGAGCATGGAGTACTCGGCGGTGACCCAGCCTTCGCCGCTGCCCTTGCGCCAGCGGGGGACGCCCTCGGTGACGCTGGCGGTGCACAGCACCTTGGTGTCGCCGTAGGAGATGAGGACGGAGCCTTCGGCGTGCTTGCTCCAGCCCCGTTCGATGGTGATCGGGCGGAGCTGTTCGGGGGTGCGGCCGTCGATGCGTGACATAGGCACCGAGCGTAGTGGCTGCGGACGGCGGTTCCGATCCGGCTCGGCCCGGTGCGGCGGCCGTCGTGGCGGCGGTTGCGGCGGCCGTCGTGGCGGCCGTCGCAGCGGGCCGGTGTGCCGCGGTCGGGCGCCGGGTACGCCGCGGCCCGCCGTCCCCCTGAGCGGGTCGGCGGGCCGGGGCGGGTGAGCCTGGTGGCTCAGGTCACATCATGTCCTCGATGTCGGCGGCGATCGGGTCGGCGTCGGTGCCGATGACGACCTGGATCGCGGTGCCCATCTTGACGACGCCGTGGGCGCCGGCGGCCTTGAGGGCGGCCTCGTCGACCAGGGAGGCGTCCTTGACCTCGGTGCGCAGGCGGGTGATGCAGCCCTCGACCTCTTCGATGTTGTCGATGCCGCCCAGACCGGCGACGATCTTCTCAGCCTTGCTGGCCATCTGATTTCTCCCTCTGTCTCGGCCCGCCGGCCGCTCTGCCGGGTGCCGTCCTGCGCTGTGCTGTGGGGGTCGTCCCTCGACCGGGGGGCGGTGAGGTCCGTGCCGGTGGCTGACGCGGGTTCAGCTGCGGTCGTGCTGCCGAGCAGCGCGACCAGCATCACCCGTGACGGTCCGGTTTGCCACGTTAGTCCACTTTCGGCCCATCCCGGCGGGCAGGCTCCCGCCCGCCGCCCGAGGATGGCGATCAGCGGGGCCAGCGTCCCGGAGTGCGGCCTGCGTACCAAAGTGGTCTACACCAATATATGTGTACTCCGATGAACGCAGAAAGCACCCCCGGGTGTTCCTGGGTCCGCCCGAGGGTCCCGCAAGGGGCCACCGGCCGGCAACTGCTCGCGGAGAGGCCAAGGATGAGTTCGGCAGGCGCCACAGCCCCGCAGACGACGTGGTGGCACACCTTCTACGGCGGCCTCCAGAAGATGGGCCGTTCACTCCAGCTGCCGGTGGCGGTGCTCCCGGCGGCGGGCATCCTCAACCGGCTCGGCCAGCCGGACGTGTTCGGCAAGGACGGCCTGGGCTGGAACAACGTCGCCAAGGTCTTCGCCTCGGCGGGCGGCGCACTGCTCGACTCCTCCTTCGGCCTGCCGCTGCTGTTCTGCATCGGCGTGTCGATCGGCATGGCGAAGAAGGCGGACGGCTCGACGGCACTGGCCGCCGTGGTCGGCTTCCTCGTCTACTACAAGGTCCTGCACGCCTTCCCGGAGAGCTGCAAAGCGCCGACGATCCTGGTCAGCGACCAGTGCGTGGACTACACCTCGGCGAAGGCCGCCAACGCGACGTACCAGAACCCCGGGGTGCTCGGCGGCATCCTGATCGGCCTGATGACGGCCTGGCTGTGGGTGCGGTTCCACCGCACCAGGCTGGTCGACTGGCTGGGCTTCTTCAACGGCCGCCGCCTGGTGCCGATGATCACCGCGCTGGTCGGCATGGTGACCGCCGTCCTCGCCCTCTGGGTCTGGCCGCCGATCGGCCGGGGCCTCAACGACTTCTCGCAGAACCTGGCCGATCTCGGCGCGGGCGGCGCCGGCATCTTCGGCCTGTTCAACCGGGCACTGCTGCTGATCGGCATGCACCAGTTGCTGAACACCTTCGTCTGGTTCCAGTTCGGCGAGTTCACCAAGACCGACGGCACGATCGTGCACGGCGACATCCCGCGTTTCCTGGCGGGCGACCCGACGGCCGGCCAGTTCCTCTCCGGCTTCTTCCCGATCATGATGTTCGCGCTGCCGGCCGCCGCGCTCGCAATCGCGCACTCCGCCAAGCCGCACCGGCGCAAGGAGATCTACGGCCTGATGCTCTCGCTCGGCCTGACCTCCTTCGTCACCGGTGTCACCGAACCGATCGAGTACTCCTTCGCCTACATCGCCCCGGCCCTGTACGCCGTGCACGCGCTGCTGACCGGCGCCTCGATGGCGGTGACCTGGGGGCTCGGGGTGCACGACGGGTTCAGCTTCTCGGCCGGCCTGATCGACTACGTGATCAACTGGGGGCTGGCCACCAAACCGTGGCTGATCATCCCGATCGGCCTGGTCTTCGCCGCCGTCTACTACGCGCTCTTCCGGTTCATCATCGTCAAATTCGACCTGAAAACACCGGGGCGGGAGGACGAGAACGAAGTCGAGGACGTCACCAAGGCCTGACCCCGGACATCACCGAATTCCGCTCCGCAATGGCCCTCGGACCCGTCGGTCCGGGGGCCTTCGGCATTTCCGGAAAGGACTTGGTACCCGCCCTCCCTCTCAATTCCGGCGCCCTTCCCCGACTCGCCGCCCGCGCACCCGCCCCGGCACCGCCGACGGCACGGTGACAGGCCCCGAGGACCAGGGCGAGGACCCCGACGAGGCGCCCCGCGGGCGGGCGGGCACGCCCCGGCACCGCTCGGCGACGCACCGCCACCGTTCCGGGGGCGGGCCCTCCGGCCGGGGACCGACGGCCGGAAAGCCACGGATTGCCCGATAGGCGAACGCCACGGAACGGCGTCCACCCCCCGGTCGTGAGCTTCGCCACCGTCACGGGCAGCCCAGCCGCACTCCGGTCGCACCGCGCCGGCCCCGCCCTCACCCCGACCCCGCACCCCGACCCGCGCTCGGGCCGCATCCCGCCCACGCCCGGCGCGCGGCCCGCACCGGCGGCCCGCGCCACCCGCCCGGCCCCGCCGGTGAACCTTCCGGACCCGCCGCCCGTTCGCGCACTCCCGGCCGCCCCGGGCCGGGTCCGCCACGGGTCGTTATTTTGTTGCGCAAATAGCCAAAATCCCAATCCCGGCACTAATCATGATCGTCGTTCCGGAAGTAGGTTTCGATTTCATAGCGCTTCCGCGTGACGGCCCTTTCCAGGGTTCCCCCCCTTGTCCACCCGTGCTACAAAACTGGTCTACACCACACGTGGTGTAGACCAGTTCGCGGTTCGGCCCCCTGTGCCTTCCCCCGACCGACCGCCATGCCGTTAGGAACCCACCCCCATGAGTCAGTCTGCGCAGGCACCGGCGCCCGCCACGGCTCCGGCCTCACCAAGCCCCGCCAAGAAGTTCGGCCAGAACGTCCTCCAGGGCCTGCAGAAGATCGGCCGGAGCCTCCAGCTGCCGGTCGCCGTCCTCCCGGCCGCCGGCATCCTGCTCCGGCTCGGCCAGCCCGACGTCTTCGGCAAGGACGGGCTCGGCTGGGGGAAGGTCGCCGAGGTCTTCGCCACCGCCGGTGACGCCGTCTTCAAGAACCTCGCGCTGCTGTTCTGCGTCGGTGTCGCCATCGGCTTCGCCAAGAAGGCCGACGGCTCGACCGCGCTGGCCTCGCTGGTCGGCTACCTGGTCTTCAAGCAGGTGCTCACCGTCTTCCCGATGGCCGGCACCGTCACCGACGCCCTGCCCGCCGGCAAGCCGCAGGACCCGGGTGTCTTCGGCGGCATCGTGGTCGGCCTGCTGAGCGCCGTGATCTGGCAGAAGTTCCACCGCAAGAAGCTCGTCGACTGGCTCGGCTTCTTCAACGGCCGCCGCCTCGTGCCGATCATCATGGCCTTCGTCGGCACCCTGCTCGGCGTCGTCATGGGCCTGCTCTGGGGCCCGATCGGCACCGGCCTGACCAACGCCAGCGACTGGCTGACCGGTCTCGGCGCCACCGGCTCCGGCATCTACGGTGTCGCCAACCGCGCGCTGATCCCGGTCGGCATGCACCAGTTCCTGAACACCTTCTTCCAGCAGCAGGTCGGCAGCTTCACCGACGCCTCCGGCCACACCTGGACCGGCGACATCCCGCGCTTCTTCCACAACGACCCGACCGCCGGCCAGTTCATGTCGGGCTTCTTCCCGATCATGATGTTCGGCCTCCCGGCCGCCGCCATCGCGATCGCCCACGCCGCCCGCCCCGAGCGCCGCAAGGCCGTCATGGGCATGATGATCTCCGTCGCGCTGACCAGCTTCGTGACCGGTGTCACCGAGCCGATCGAGTTCTCGTTCATGTTCATCGCGCCGGTGCTCTACCTGATCCACGCGGTGCTGACCGGCCTCTCGATGGCCGTCACCTGGGGCCTGGGCGTCCACGACGGCTTCGGCTTCTCGGCCGGTCTGATCGACTACGGGCTCAACTGGAACCTGGCCACCAAGCCGTGGCTGATCATCCCGATCGGCCTGGTCTTCGCGGCGCTGTACTACTTCCTCTTCCGCTTCGCGATCACCAAGTTCAACCTCAAGACCCCCGGTCGCGAGGACGACGACGAGATCGAGGACGTCACCAAGGCCTGACGCCCGCGCCACTCCCCCCGTCCGGAAGGCCCCGCCCCACCGCTGCTCCCCCAGCGGCCGGGCGGGGCCTTCCGCGTACCCGGGGCCCGCCGCCTCTTGCCTGCTGCCCGCGGCCCGCCCCGCCGCCCATCGATCCCACCGGATGGGAACGACGGTTGACGAACCGACGGAAGCCCTGGTCAACTGAAGCGGTGAACGCCTCGTGCCCGCTGGTCACCCGCAGCCACATCGACTTCGGTCGCGTGTGGTCCGCGGCGTGTCGCGGCTGAGCTGACCGTTCCCCCGCCGCCGCCCGGCTGACGTCCCGCCCGGTGCCGGTCCTCCTCCCCTCCCGCCCGTCCGGGTTCCGCCCACGGGCCGTCACCGCGCATCCGTAGGCGTCCGTACGCCGCTGCCGCGCACCGTGCCGCCGTACGGTCCGGCCGGTGCGCGCACGCGTCCGCACGAGGAAAGTCAGGCTCGCCATGCCCCGCCAGCTCCACCTGTCCGCCGCCCTCGACAGCCCCGGCCGACTCGACGCCGGGCACTACACCGGCCTCGCCCGCCTCGCCGAGCGGGCCACCCTGGACTTCGTCACCCTGGACGACTCCTTCACCCCCGAGCCGAGCCGCCCCGACGCGCTCGCCACCCTCGCCCGGATCGCCCCGCTGACCGGCCGCGTCGGGCTGGTGCCGACCGTCACCACCACCCACACCGAACCGTTCCACACCTCCATCTCCGTCAACACCCTGGACTGGGTGAGCGAGGGCCGGGCCGGCTGGCTGGTCGGCGTCTCCGCGACCGAGGCCGAGGCGAGGGCCTTCGGCCGCCGCCCGGTCGCCGCCGAGGACGAACTGTGGGCCGAGGCCGCCGACGCCGTCGAGGTCGCCGCCCGGCTCTGGGACAGCTGGGAGGACGACGCGGAGATCCGCGACACCGCCACCGGGCGGTTCATCGACCGCGACAAGCTGCACTACATCGACTTCGAGGGCCGGTACTTCTCGGTCCGCGGCCCGTCCATCACCCCGCGCCCACCGCAGGGCCGGCCGGTGGTCGCCCTGCCGGTGGCCGCGGCCGACCTCGCGCCCGACGCCTCCCCCGGCGGACGCGCCCGGGTCGCCGCCGCGATCCGGCACGCCGACATCGTCCTGCTCGACGCCCCCGACCGGGCCGCCCGGCTGGCCGCCGCCACCGAACTGCGGCTGCGCGCCGGCGAGAGCCTGCGGATCCTGGCCCGGCTCGGCACCGGCCTCTCCGCCCTGCCCGACCGCGCCGCCGAGGAGCGCCTGCTCGCCGAACTCACCGCGACCGGCACCGGCGTCGACGGCTTCCACCTCGTCCCCGCCGACCCGGAGCGCGACCTGGCCGCCCTGGCCGGCCGGATCGCCCCGGCCCTGCGCGCCGCCGGACTGCTGCGCACCGAGTACACCGGCCGCACCCTGCGCGAGCACCTCGGCCTGGCCCGCCCGGCCAACCGCTACGCCACGACCGCCGCCGTCCCCGCCGCCTCCCCCGCTTCCCCCGCCCTCGCCGAGGTGACCCGATGACGGACCGCCCGCTCAAGCAGATCCACCTCGCCGTGCACTTCCCCGGCGTCAACAACACCACGGTGTGGAGCGACCCGGCCTCCGGCAGCCACATCGAGTTCGAGTCCTTCCGCCGGCTCGCGCAGACCGCCGAACGCGGGAAGTTCGACTACTTCTTCCTCGCCGAGGGCCTGCGGCTGCGCGAGTACAACGGCCGCATCCACGACCTGGACGTGGTCGGCCGCCCCGAGTCGATCACCGTGCTGAACGCGCTGGCCGCCGTCACCGAGCGGATCGGACTGGCCGCCACCGTCAACGCGACCTTCAACGAGCCGTACGAACTGGCCCGCCGCTTCGCCTCGCTGGACCACCTCTCCGGCGGCCGCGCGGCCTGGAACGTGGTCACCTCCTCCGACCCCTTCACCGGGGAGAACTTCCGCCGCGGCGGCTACCTCGACCGCGCCGACCGCTACACCCGGGCCGCCGAATCCGTGCAACTGGCCCGGGAGTTCTGGGACGCCGGGCCGGAGGGCGTACGCCACCGCGGCCCGCAGTTCGAGGCCGAGGGCCGGCTCTCGCTGCCGCGCCCCCCGCAGGGCCACCCGGTGGTGATCCAGGCCGGGGACTCCGACGAGGGCCGGGAGTTCGCCGCCGCCACGGCCGACGTGATCTTCACCGTGCACTCCGCGCTCGCCGCCGGCCAGGCCTTCCACGCGGACGTCAAGCGCCGGCTCGCCGCGTACGGGCGCAAGCCGGACGAGCTGAAGATCATGCCCGGGGCCACCTTCGTCCTGGGCGACACCGACGCCGACGCGGCCGAACGCGCCGCCGAGGTCCGCCGGGCCCAGGTCGGGCCGCAGACCACGATCGCCTTCCTGGAGCAGGTCTGGGGCGTCGACCTCTCCGACCACGACCCGGACGGGCCGCTGCCCGTCATCGACCCCGACCCGGACAGCGCCCTGGTCCAGGGCCGGGTGCGGTTCGGCGACCCCCTGGCCGTCGCCGAACGGTGGCGGGCGATCGCCGCCGAGAAGCGGCTGACCAGCCGCGAACTGGTGATCGAGGTGACCGGCCGGCAGTCCTTCGTCGGCTCCCCCGCCACCGTCGCCGCACAGATCGACCACTTCGTGCAGAACGACGCGGCCGACGGCTTCATCCTCATCCCGCACCTCACCCCGGGCGGGCTGGACGAGTTCGTCGACCGGGTGGTGCCGCTGCTCCAGGAACGCGGGGTGTTCCGCACCGATTACACCGGCCCGACCCTGCGGGACCACCTCGGACTGCCCGTCCCCGGGCGGCGCTAGGGCCCGTCTTCAAACCCCCCCCTGCGGGGGGTTGTAGAAGGGCCCGAACGTCGAGCCCCCCGGGCGGGGGCTTTTAAACAAAAACGAGCCCACCA